>PMZT01000057.1 GCA_003170085.1 Planctomycetia bacterium
TGCCAGAATTCGCAGTCACACCCTTTGCGTTTGGTGTTTGCGAAATTCTATTGACGCCGGGGGTGGGTTTGCGGTAAGTAGGATTACCGGCGAATTAATGTCGTGGGCAAACCTCCGCAATCGCCGGGGTTTGCCCTGCGTGTTTTATGGGAACCCGCAGCTCGAGTCCGCCGGAAGGAGAAAGCAATGGGTTTTGCTGATGCCGTCAACTACAAGGCCATTGAACTGTGCCGCATCGTCGTCCGTATGACCACCGAGGCCGAGTCGGGCCATCCGAGTTCCGGCTGCGCGCTGGCCCACATCGTGTCGGTCCTCATGTACCACACGATGCGGTACGATGTCGCGAACCCGTGGAATCCGCTGAGCGACCGGCTGGTGCTTAGCGAGGGCCACGCGGTGCCGATCATTTACGCGGCCTACGGCGACCTGGGCGGCGTGTTTGGGCCTGATCCGAAGAACGCCCGCAAGATGACGCTCGAGGATTGCTGGTCGCTCCGCCGCATCGACAGCCTGATCGACGGCCATCCGAACCCGGCCATCGGGTTCCCGTTCTTCGACGCCGCCACGGGCTCGCTGGGGCAGGGCGTCAGCGTGGCCGCCGGCCTGGCTCTGGCGGCGCGGATGGACGGGATCGACAAGACGATCTACTGCATCTGCGGCGATGCCGAGGTCCGCGAGGGCCAGGTGTGGGAAGCGATCGATTTTCTGGCCGATCACCAGTTGACGAACGTCCGCGTTATCATCAACTGCAACAAGATGGGGCAGAGCGATTACGTGAGCCATCAGCAGAGCGCCGAGGTCCTGGCCAAGAAGGTCAAGGCGTACGGCCTGCATCCGATCACCATCGACGGCCACGATCCGGTGGCCATCCGGAAGGCCCTGGCCGCGAAGCCGCCGCAGGGCAAGCCCGTGGTTGTCATCGCCAAGACCGTGAAGGGCTGGGGCGTGCCGGCGTCGCAGAAGGTGGGCTACCACGGCAAACCGTTGTCGCGCGAGGAAATGGCAGTGGCGCTGGCCGAGCTGAAGCTGCCCGAGCAGAAGCCCGACATGGTTCTCTGCCCGCCGATGCCGAGGGGCGAAATCCCGGCGGCCGCGAAGGAACCGATCACGTTGCCCCCGCCTGACCTCATGAAACTGGCCGAGGGCACGAAGTTCGTCAGCAACGTCCAGAAGGGCAAAGTGGCCACGCGGCAGGCGTACGGCCTGGCGCTGCGGGCGCTCGGCCGGGTGTCGAAGCGGATCGTGGCCCTCGACGCCGACGTCTCGAATTCCACGTTCTCCGAGATTTTTGCGAAGGAGTTCCCCGAACGCTACGTGGAGTGCCGCATTGCCGAGCAGAACATGGTCTCGGTGGCGTCGGGCCTGGCGGCGGCCGGCAAGATTCCGTTCGTCAGCACCTTCGCCAAGTTCCTCGTGCGGGCGTATGACCAGGTGGAGATGGCCGCCAACTCGTGCGCGAACGTGAAGCTCGTGGGCAGCCATTCCGGCATCAGCCTGGGCGCCGACGGCCCCAGCCAGATGGGCGTGGTCGATACGGCGTTCTTCGGGGCACTGGCGAGCGTCCGTACGCCCAAGGGGCACCCGGGCGCCATCGCGCTGAACCCGTGCGACGCCATCAGCACGATCAAGCTGGCGGCACTCATGGCCGAGTACGACGGCCTGGTTTACATGCGGACCTTGCGGCCGGAAACGGTCCTCCTGTACAAGCCCGAGGAGCCGTTCACGCTCGTCGGCCAGAAGACCCTGGCCCAGGGCAAGGACCTGACGCTGGTGTCGTGGGGCTACATGATTCACGAGTGCCGGAAGGCCCTCGAGGCGCTCAAGGCCCAGGGCATCGAGTGCGGCCTGGTGGACGCCTACAGTCTGCCGCTGGCCGACAACTTTCTGGACGCCATTGGCGCCCGCGACGGCGCGAAGCTGCTGGTGGTCGAGGACAACTACGCCGGCGGCATCGGCAGCGCGGTGGCGGTGGCGGCGGCGCGGCGCGGCAGAATCCGCGTGGATGCGATGACGTGCGAGCGCATGCCGAAGTCCGGCAAGAGCGCCGATGACGTGCTGAAGTTCGTGGCGATCGACCAGACGGCGATCGTTCGTCGGGCCAAGGCGATTCTCGGCAAGGCCTGAGCGGCCGGACCTACAGCCGGGGCGCTGCGGCGATGCGGGGCGACCGCGCCAATGCGGCGCCCCAAGGTAAGCGGTGGCCGCGGGAGGCCCGTGCCCATGTCCATGAAGGACCGCATCGTCGGCGAAGGCATCACCTTCGACGATATCCTCCTGATCCCCGGCTACAGCGAGGTCGTTCCGCGCGACGTGGACACCTCGACGCGCCTGACGCGCGGCATCCGCATCAACATCCCGATCGTCTCGGCCGCGATGGACACCGTGACCGAGGCATCGCTGGCCATCGCCTTGGCGCAAGAGGGCGGCATCGGCATCATGCACAAGAACCTCTCGGTCGAGGACCAGTGCCGCGGGGTCGAGAAGGTCAAGCGCAGCGCCAACGGCGTCATCACCGACCCCGTGACGCTCGGCCCCGACGAACGCGTTGCCACGGCCCAGAAGGTGATGGACGAGAACAACATCTCGGGCATCCCGATCATCGAAGGCGGCCGCCTGGTGGGCATCCTCACGCGGCGTGACCTGAAGTTCCTGGAGGACATGCAGGTCGCGATCGCCGAGGTCATGACCCGTAAGAACCTCATCACGGCCCCCGCCGGCACGAAGCTCGAGGACGCCGAGCGGATCCTCCTCAAGAACAAGGTTGAGAAGCTGCCCCTCGTTGACGACGCGGGCCGGCTGATCGGCCTCATCACCATCAAGGATGTCGAGAAGTTGCACCGTTTTCCGCAGGCATGCCGCGATGGTCGCGGGCGGTTGCGTGTGGGGGCGGCCATCGGCGTGCACGATTATGAGCGGGCCCACAAGCTGATCGAGGAAGATGTGGACCTGCTCGTGGTTGACACCGCCCACGGCCACTCGGTCAACGTCATCGAGACGGTCAAACGCCTCCGCAAGGACTACGACATCCAGCTCGTCGCCGGCAACGTGGCCACGGCTGAGGCCGTCCGGGACCTCGTGAACGCCGGGGCCGATGCCGTCAAGGTGGGCATCGGGCCGGGCTCGATCTGCACCACGCGGGTGGTCAGCGGCGTGGGCGTGCCGCAGATCTCGGCCGTGGCGGCCTGTGCCGAAGAGGCCGAGAAGCTCGGCATCCCGATCATTTCCGACGGCGGCGTGCGACATAGCGGCGACCTCGTCAAGGCGCTGGCCGCGGGGGCGTCGAGCGTGATGCTGGGCAGCCTGCTGGCGGGCCTCGAGGAATCGCCCGGCGAGGTCATCATTTACAAGGGCCGCACGTTCAAGACCTACCGCGGCATGGGGTCGCTGGGGGCCATGGTGGCCGGTTCCGCCGACCGCTACAGCCAGGACGTCGAGCGGAAGCGCGGCGGCAAGCTCGTGCCCGAGGGCGTTGAGGGCCGCGTGCCTTACCGCGGGGTGCTGGCCGATTTCGTCTATCAACTGGTCGGCGGCGTGCGGGCCGGCATGGGTTACTGCGGGTGCCCGAATATCGAGGCGCTGCGCACCAAGCCGCGGTTTATGCGCGTTAGCCATGCGAGCGTCGTCGAGAGTCATCCGCACGACATCGCGATCACGCAGGAAGCGCCGAACTACAGCATCCCGAACTACGACCAGGGGTTCTAGGGCCGGCGCAGAGGGAAAAGCCAGGCAGCGAGGCTCATGGGGGCCGCGCTGCTTTTCATTTCTTGCGAGGGATTACCGCTGCCAGAGGGCGTCCGGGTAGCCGGGCGATGAGACCACGTCGGTCATGCCGCCGAGGTATCCTTCGGTGTTGTTGAGGAACTGGTCGCGCTGCTTGGTGCCCCAGTTACGGTCGGCGTCGGCCAGTGATTGAAGGATTTTGATCAGTTGCTGGAAGGTGGTCTGGGCCCGCTGGTAATCGTCGGTCTGGGCGATGAACTTGACGTACGCGTCGAAGGTCTGGCCCAGCCGTTCCTCATACGCCTGTTGGTTGGGCGGGTTGGCCCTGCCGGTCTGCATGGCCTCCTTCGCAAACCCTGCGACGGCGAGGATCCATTCCTTGTAGACGGGGTAAGAGCTCCTGAGCTTGGTCATCGCCTCGTCGTATTCCTGCTGGCTCTGCGGCTTCCAGTAGACGCTGTCGCGCACCTTCGGGTCTTGGACGAGATATTCCATGGCCTTCTTGCGGGCCTTGATCGTCTCGACCATCGTTTTGTCGGTGGCCTGGGGACTCTTGTTCAGGAATTCCTCGTACCGGAGGGACTCGTCGTACTTGTCATAGGCCTCCTGGAACTTGCCCAGGAGCTCGTTCTTTCGGCCCTGTTCCACGGCTTTCTGGGCCACGGAGCGCCCTTCCGTCAACTGGCCGGCGGTCCAGTTAGTGTAGAGAAAGTAGATGAGGAAACCCACGACGATTACGAAGGCGAAGACGCCCGCGAGGACGCCCACCTTGCCGCCCGTGGACATGCCGCTCCACCAGGTGTCGTGCGAACCGCCGAGCCGGATTTCCGTGCCGGCGTCAACGATACCCGCGACCACCGGCGCCTTGCGGGCCGGCTGCGCAGGCCTCGCGACCGCGACCGCTGCGGCCGCCGGTGCCGCCGCGCCGGCCGCCGTCAGGACGGCCTTGCAGTACGGGCACGCCTGGGTATCGACGGGCACCTCCTTGCGGCAGCGCGGGCAGCTTCGCGATGTGCGGGTCTTGGTGGCCGCGGGGGCCGAGGCGAGTTCCACGCCGCGGTCCTTGCCGCTCGGGACCTTCAGCGTCCGGCGGCAGTTCGGACAGGTGACCTGGGCGCCCGCGCGGTCCGATTCCACCACCATGCTGCGCCCACACGGACACCGAAATAGAATCGACATGGCCTCTTCCTTCCCTGGCGGTGCGGCCGATGGCGTACCCTGTGCGGCGGCCTACGCTTGGTCCACCGGACCGCCGGCCTTCTCCGCAGAATGCTGCGAGGGGGCGGCGCTATCGGCTGCGCGACCCTCAAACGCACTTGAATCCACCGGCAAGACGACCGTGAACGTGGAACCGTGGCCGACTTCGCTTTCGACCGAGACGGTGCCGCCGAGCAGCCCCGTCAGTTCTTTTACGATTGACAGCCCCAAACCGGTACCACGATACCGTCTTGTGTAGCTGGAGTCCAGTTGTGTGAATCGTTCAAAGATGCGCAGTTGTTCATCGCGGGCGATGCCGGGGCCGGTGTCGACGACCTCGAACGCCACGCGCCGGTCCTGCACGAGTCGGACCGACAGCCGCACTTCGCCCTGCTCGGTGAACTTGATCGCATTCGACAGCAGATTATAGAGGATCTGCTGCACCTTTGTCGCGTCCGTTATCATGAGCGGCGCAGCAGGGTCGATCTCGCACGACAGTTTCAGCGACGTTTCGGCCAGCATCGGGCGGACCATGTTGCAGACGGCCTCGGCGACGTCGGCCGGCGAAACGTGGTCCAGGCGCACCTGGAGGCGCCCGGCCTCGATCTTCGCGAGGTCCAGGAGGTCGTTGATCATGTCGAGCAGCATCCGCCCGCTCGTCAGGATGTTGCGGGCATAGCGGCTGAGCTTGGCGTCGGCGGCCACGACCGGGGCGTCGCTCAGGATCTGCGCGAAGCCGAGGATCGAGTTGAGCGGGGTGCGCAGCTCGTGGCTCATCGTCGTCAGGAACTTGTTCTTGACCTGGTTCATCTCGAACAGGGCGACGTTGGCCTTCGCGAGTTCGTCGAGCTTGGCGTCGCGGGCGGCGGTGGCGGCGCGGAGGTCGGCCTGCGCCTTCGCCATCTCGTCGAGCATGTGGTTCATGGCGTCGGAGAGCGCCTCGAGCTCGTTGCCGGTGTCGATCTCGCTGCGGATCTGAAGGTCGCCTTCGCTCACGCGGTCGGTCACGTCCTTCAGGTGCTGGATGGGCCGGACCACCATGTACCGGAACAGGGCGTAGAAGACCGCCACCGAGAGGACGACCACCAGCAGGGCCGCGATCACGAGGATCAACCGGTTTTCCAGCAGCGTGCGGTTGCGATCCTTCAGGCTGAGTTCGAGGCTCACGGCGCCGATGAGCTCGCCCGGCTTATACTCGCCGTGGCACGTGAGGCATTCGTTCTCGGCCCGCAGCGCCTGGATGTAGAAGAACGAGTCGCCCGCGGGCAGCCGCTGGCGGCCTTCCTCGGGGTGCTTCAGAAAGACGCGGACGGCCTCGTCCTCAAACGGCGGGAGGCCCGCCGGCACGACCTGCGGCTGGGTGGGCGTGGCAGACGCGATGCGGATGAGCTTCGGCTCCTTCTCGCTCTTGACCATGCCGAAGCGCCGGAGCTGCTCGGCGGCCTTGGGGTCGGCGGCAAACCGGATCGCGTGACGGTTCTGGACGTAGGCCCGCACGAGGGCCTGCGCGCGCTCCTGGTCGCCGGAGCCGACGAGCCGTTCCATCTGCCACCACGGCCACCAGAGGCAGGCGGCGACCGTGAGGAGGATGAACAGCCCGAAGAAGAGCCGGCCCCTGCGTTCGAGCGTCGTCCTGGAAGTGCGGATTTTCGCCATGCTCGGAGCCCCGGGCCAGTACGACAGCGCAACTTGCGACTTTGCGCGGTGGGTCTCCCGACCCACCGCGCAAGAATGCCGCATGTTCGCGGAGCAATCGTCAGCCGGCCCGCCACGGCGGGTCTTCGACGCGGCGGGTCGGGAGACCCGCCGCGCAAAACCTAAGAAGCCGTGCTGTCGTACTAGAGCAGGCCGTATTCCTTCATTGCCCGTTGAAGCGTGTCGGCGCTGGCGGGCGCGAGATCCGTCATCGGCAGACGTTTCTCGTCCGATTCCACCAGGCCCATCCACTTCATGGCCGTCTTGACGGGAATGGGGTTGGTCTCGACGAACATCGCGCGGCAGAGCGGGTACAGCTTGCGGTGGACCGCCTGGGCCTCCGCCAGCCGCCCGGCCAGCATGGCATCGGTCAGGCGGCGCACGTCCTTCGGCACGACGTTTGCCACGACGCTGATCACGCCGCGCGCGCCAAGGGCCATCAGCGGCAGCGTCAGGCTGTCATCGCCCGACAGGACCGTGATGGAGCACCGCGCGAGGATCTCGCTCGTCTGGTCCATCGAGCCGGTGGCCTCCTTGACCGCGACGACCTGCGGCAGCCGGGCCAGGCGCGCGATCGTCTCGGGCGTCATGTTGACGACGCACCGCGGCGGAATGTTGTAGAGGATCATGGGCAGGTCCACCGCCTCGGCGATCGCGGCGAAGTGCCGGTACAGCCCTTCCTGCGTGGGCTTGTTGTAGTACGGGGAGACCTGGAGCGTCGCGTTGGCGCCCACGTCCTTGGAGAACTTCGTCAGTTCGATGGCCTCGGCGGTGGCGTTCGCGCCGGCGCCGGCGATGACCGGAACCCGGCCCGCGGCGCGCTTCACGACCACCTTGATGATCTTCTCGTGCTCTTCGACGTCAACGGTCGGGCTTTCGCCGGTCGTTCCCACGGGCACCAGGGCCTGCGTGCCCTGCTCGACGTGCCAGTCCACCAGCCGCTCGATGCCGGCGTAATCCACCTGGCCATTCTTGAACGGCGTAACGAGGGCTACCATGCTTCCGGAAAACATGGGTAATCTCCTGTAAGTGATGCCTTAACGTGGACATTCTAACCGCCCCGGCCGCACTGTCCAGCGTTAAGACGGGCAGGGGGTATTGCGCCACTTACGGGGCGGGTGGCACGGCCTCCCGATGTTGGGTGGCCGTGCGCCCCGTCAGAAAGAGGATTTTCGCCGGGTCAGCTTTTCGGAGGCGTCGGCGGCAGGGGCGATGGCGGCGCATTCGCCGGCGTCCGGGCGAAGGCCTCGTTCCAGTTCACGCGGCCCGTGGCCTGCATCAGCACGAACAGCGTGACGATCGCGCCGATGACCACCGTGAGGCCCGTGTAGCCCTTCCACATGAATGCGTAGCTGAACCCGATGAGGTAGACCAGTTGCGCGGCCCCGACGTAGACGACCGCAAAGCGAAGGCCCGCGACGAGTCGCATGTAACTGACCACGAGGAACACGCTGACGACCGCCGAAATCCAGAACGCGGCGTTTAACTGCACCAGATCCACGAGATACGCCAGCAGGATGTGGAACGCGAAGAACCCGGCCGAGATGAACAGGTAGTGCATCGGATGCAGCGGCGTCTTCTTCAGCACCATGATCGTGAAGAGGACCGTGAAAAAGAAGAAGAGGCTGACGGGGGCGAAGAAGCTCATCCGCGACGCTACCGGGCCGGCGTTCAGCCGCGCGGGCATCTCCACGCCGATCTCTTGGCGCGTGCTGCGATTCTCGAAGTGCCAGGTGGCTTTCTTGCCGCCCTCGATGTCGACGGCGGGCTCGGGGGTCGGGCTCGCGCACCCCTTCGGGTAATCGATGTCCCTGAAATTCGTTGTGGCGGTCAGCGTGAAGTCCTTCACCATGGCGGTATGGCCGGCCCCCACAAGGGCCTCGCTGTCTTCTCTGCCGCCGCGCGAGACGGTCGGCTTGTGCTCGCGGTCGCGGGCCAGGTCGTAAAGCCAGCGGTCCCGACCCTGGGTCCGGTACGACACCGTGACGACGTGCGATTTCTCGTCGGCGGGAATCGCGACAACCAGCTTGTCTTCCTCCTTGACCGACGCGATGTCGCGGGCCTGGCCGTCCAGCGTGACGTTCAGGTTCTCCGTGGTGGTCGCGTTCTTCGGCAGTTCAAAGACGAAGTTGCTCGCGGCATTCTGCCCGGCGCGCTGCGTGGCCACCGTATAGGCGCCGCTGAACTCCACCGTGTACGTGCTGAACCACAGCAGCCCCATGTAGCGGTCGGCATGGTCGAAGTGGACCTTGATCTCGCTCTTTGCGGGATCGATGGCGGCGGCGCTACCCGTCTGGTACGGCGCCGCCTGGACTAATCCCGACGGGCCCCACCGGCTATTGACCTCTTTTGTGAGCGACTCGCCCAGGTCGCTCGTGCGGTACTCGAGCGTGCCGCCGAGGACCATCCAGGCGATGGTCGCGGCGATGAAGATGAGAATGATGGCGAAAAAGCGCAGCGCGGACACAGGAGGCTCCTTAATCGGACATTGGATTGCACCAAGCCGCTGAGCGGCGGACTTCCCGACCTGCCGCTGCTGGCATCAGGGTGCTTCCCCACTGGACTTCACACCGAGGATATCTCTGGCTAGAGTCCTCTTCCATTCGCCTTGGTCGTCCATCATTATAAGCAATATGCCTTCAAAATCAGAGAAATCCTTCATAAGTTCTCTTCTGTCACCCTTGACTAGGAGAAAGACCCGGCGTTGCCTTAGCAACCCAACCATGAGCCCCATCTCAAATATGACGTTCTGGCGAGCGCGTGCTGAAAGCACCTTCTGAATTTCCTGAACTGACATGCAAGGGGCGATGTCTGAATGGCTCGCACCAGCGTCGTCAGGAGTCATTATCACCACCGCGAGGTTGGCCTGCAAACCAAAGTGCATAACCTTATCAAACAGCGCCTTTAGACCTTCGTTGGGCAAGTCCTGAAGCACTATAGGCTTCAAAGGCAGTTTCTTAATAACTTCCACGACTTGGTTCTTGGCTTCCAGGTCTCGCCCGTGAACCACAAAAACACTGCCTGAGCCTGGGGCGGGGGCGTCATCATCTTGGCGGCCGGGCGTCTCTGCTAATTCCCGTCTTGTCAGAAGCTCCCGCAGCCATGCTGAAGAGACTGCGGCGGCTTCGCGTAGTGTTTTGAGTTTCATGCCCTGTTGTATGCCGTGTCCTGGCAGCGAGTACCGAGCTACGGTGTCAAAGCCCAGGGACGGCCAGTTCTCTATGAAGAGATTTGACAGTAGTTTCTGGGTATCGTCCACCCACTCCCAACATTGAGCTATTTGGCCGTCCACGTCATCCCAGGAGGTGCAATTAGCAAATGCCTCTCCCTGCGTGGCAGCCTCAGAGACCTTTTGGCTGGCGATTTTCTTGGGCACAACAAGGTTCAGCGAACCATGCCAAATGATCTGGTTCGCGCGATGGCACATGGAACGTTCAACTTTCCTCTTGCCAATGTCAGTAATGCGGGCCACACCAGACGAGACCGTGGCCAAACCAAGCTCCCGAAGACCTTGGGCTGCGGCTGTAACCAAGGGTTCCGGCATGTCTTTTTTGGTAGCGATTGCGCTCAGGTTTACGTAAGGGTCAGACTCCGCATGGGCAAAAAGGCAAGATAAAACTTCAAGCCACTGTTGTGGGAGTTCGTCAAAGAGGTTGCCTTCGGATTTCATCTGAGCACCAATCGATAGGCCATAAGGTGTCGAGTTAAAGAACGGGCGACTCGATCAGCCGGATCATCTCTCGCACGGCCTTGCGAAGGCCGACGAAGACGGCCCGGCTGACGATGCTGTGGCCGATATTCAACTCCGTCATGCCCGGAATCTGGGCGATGCGGCAGACGTTCACGTAATTCAGTCCGTGCCCGGCGTGCACCACCAGGCCCAGCGCCTGCGCCTGCTTGGCGGCATCGGCCACGCGCACGAGCTGGTGGTCGCGGTCAGGGCCTTCGGCGGCGTTGGCGAACTCGCCGGTGTGGAACTCGACGGCGTCGGCGCCCACGCGGGCAGAGGCCTCGACTTCGGCCGGTGTGGGGTCGATGAAGAGGCTCACCACGATGCCCGCGGCCTGGAGCCGCTGCACGGCGGCCAGCACCTTCTCTTCCTGGCCGGCAACGGGCAGGCCGCCCTCGGTCGTGAGTTCCTGGCGGCCTTCGGGCACCAGAGTGGCCTGGTCGGGCTTGACGCGGCAGGCGGTGTCGACCATCGCGTCGGTCACGGCCATCTCGAGATTCAGCTTCACGTGGACCGTCTGGCGGAGGATCGCCAGGTCGCGATCCTGGATGTGGCGGCGGTCTTCGCGCAGGTGCAGCGTAATGCCCACGGCCCCGCCAAGCTCGGCCTCAGCCGCGGCCCACACGGGGTCCGGTTCCACGCCGCCGCGTGCCTGGCGGAGCGTAGCCACGTGATCGATATTGACGCCGAGGTGAGGCATAAGGGGTTGTCCGGATTTCGAGCGTGCCCCGAACATCAGGCCTGCCGGTAGCCCATCTCCTGAAGGACCTTCACGAGCTCCGCGGCGGAAATCCGCGCCAGGCCGTGATCCTGCTTGTAGGCGTCAACGGCCGCCTGCAGATTCTGGGCAGTGGCCGAAAGGGCGGCGGGGTCCTCGGGCAGGGGGAACTGGCGGCGATCCGCGGCGCGGCGCTCCGCGTCTTTAGACGCCGTGTGCCGGGAGGCGCGACGGTCCTTGCCGCTGCGTCGCTCCTTGAACGACCCGGCCACGTCCGCCTCCTTTCGCCCCTGGAAAACGCTTCCCAGCGGCCCTTACGCTACTGCTTGTGATGACGCCGTTTCCAGCGCATGTGCCGCTTTTTGCTGCCGACCTTGCGGCGACGTCGGGGTTTACCCACGCTTTCACCTCCCTGAGAATGAAGTTAGAGTGACGCTCAAGCCCCCCTTAAACCATAATTCGGGCCGGCTGTCAATCTTCTTGGCTTATCGACGCGCGTTTCTATGCCCTCCGGCGGGCAAACCGGCCCCCGGGCAAGGCGCGGATGAAACCCTTGAGTTCCAGCAGCGTCAGCGCGCCGCTCACGCGGTGTGTCTCCAGCCCCGCCCGCGAAGCCAGGATGTCCAGCCCCAGCGGCTCGCCGTCCATGACCTCCAGCAGACGCGATTCCTCGGGCGAAAGCACCGCCTTGAGGCCCAGCGTGGCCTGGCGCCCGGCATCCTCGTTCGCGGGGGCCGCGATGCCGAGGTCGGGGAACTCGTCGAGCACGTCGGCCACCGATTCGACCAGCTTCGCCCCGTCGCGGATAAGCGCATGAACGCCGGCCGCGCCGGGGGCGTCCACGCGGTTCGGAACCGCAAAGACTTCCTTGCCGAGCTCGGCCGCAAGGCGCGCGGTGATGAGCGACCCGCTTTGCCGGCCCGCTTCGGCCACGATCACGCCGAGCGACAGGGCGGCGATGATGCGGTTGCGGCGCGGAAAGTTTTCGACCGCCGGCCCGATGTCCATCGCGAACTCGCTCACGAGGGCGCCGCGTTCGATGACCGCATCGGCCAGGCGCTTGTTCTCCGGCG
Source organism: Planctomycetia bacterium (assembly GCA_003170085.1). Classification (GTDB taxonomy): domain Bacteria; phylum Planctomycetota; class Phycisphaerae; order FEN-1346; family FEN-1346; genus FEN-1346. The sequence goes on from PMZT01000057.1 coordinate 12,134, forward strand.
GATAGACCCGCGAGAGGCCGTTGCCGAGGACGGCGATCGTCCGCCCGCCCGCCGTCAGCGCCGCCCGGTGGGCCGCTGAGTCCACGCCGCGCGCCAGGCCCGAGACTACCGTGAACCCGGCCCGCACCAGGCCGCCGGCCAGTCGCTCGGCCTGCTCCTGTCCGTAGAGGCTGCACTTGCGCATGCCGACGATGGCGATGGCCCGGGCATCTTCCTCAACGAGCGTGCCCTTGACGTAAAGGACCGGCGGCGCGTCGGTCAGATAGCTGAGCGCGATCGGGTAGTCCGGCTGGCCGCGCAAGAGCAGGCGGACGCCGGCGGCCTGGGCCTTCGCAAGTTCCGCCTCGGGGTCAACCTCGGCCATGGCCTCGCGGAACTTGGCGGCGGAGTCCGGGCCGATGCCGCGAACCTGCACGAGCGCCGCGGCAGGGGCCTCGACTGCGGCGCAGGCCGAGCCGAAGTGCTCCGTCAGCGACGTGAACGTGCGCGGCCCGATCCCGGGGGTCAGGTTCAGGCGAAGCGTCGCCAGGCGTTCCTCGTTGTCCATTCGATGTTGTCCCCCGCCATGCCGCCGTCCGTGAAAATGGCAATGGGATGATATGTCGAGTGACGGAAGTAGTCAAACAATCTTTGTGGCACAACAAGCTTCGCGGCAACCTCACGCCCCGGCGACGGCCTGGAGGGCCTCGCCGATCTCGCCGTCCGACACGTCGTTCACGTCGCGGACGCTGCCGATCGCCTCGGGCAGCACGAACCGCATGTGGCCGGCCTCGGCCTTCTTGTCGTGCCGCATGACGGCGAGGCACTGCTTGAGGTCCAGCGCCGGGTCGGGCCGTACGGGCAGGCCGAATCGTTCGAGCAGCCGCCGCTGGCGTTCCGCCACCGCACGGCCCACGAGGCCGCGGCGCACGGCGATCTCGGCTTCAACCATCATGCCGATGGCGACCGCGCAGCCATGAGACATGGGTAGGCCGCCCGCCGGGCCGGACGACGCCATCGCCAGGCTTTCGATGGCGTGGCCGATCGTATGGCCGTAGTTGAGAATCCGCCGCAGGCCCGACTCACGCTCGTCGGCCATGACGACCTCGGCCTTGATGCGGACGTTGCGGGTGACCACGTCTTCGAGCACCTCGGCGTCGCGGGCCAGGAGGCGCGCGGCCTGGGCCTCGAGGAGGGCAAAGAGATCGGCGTCGCGGATGACCGCGTGCTTCACGACTTCGGCCAGGCCGGTCCGCAGTTCTTCCTCGGGCAGCGTGGCAAGGGTGTCCACGTCGGCCAGGACGGCCGACGGCTGGTGAAACGCGCCGATGAGGTTCTTGCACTGCGGATGATCGACCGCGGTCTTCCCGCCGACGCTGGCGTCCACCTGCCCCAGCAGCGTGGTCGAGACGACGATCCACGGGATCCCGCGCATGTACGTGGCCGCCACGAAACCGGCGAGGTCGGAGACGACGCCGCCGCCGAGGGCCACGACCACCGAGCCGCGGTCGATGCCGGCCCGGAGCATCGTGTCGAAAAGTTCGCCGGCCTGGGCGAGGGTCTTGGAGGACTCGCCGGGCGGCACGATGATCGCTTCGGCCGCCAGGCCCGCCTCGCGCAGGCTGGCCAGGGCCTTGTCCTTGTAGAGTGCCGCCACGTGGGCGTCGGTGATGAGGGCGGCCTTAGGGCTTCGGGCTGCCGCCTTCGCCTCCAGGCCCATCGACGTCAGGAGGCTGCGACCCACGGTGACGCCGTAGTCGAAACTTGAACATCTCACGCGCACGGTCTTCATGAGGTTTTTTCCTCGAGAACTGCCGGGCCATGAAGTAAGCGACGAAGGCCAGCACCAGGATGCCAAGGACGATGACCGTCAGCCACCTGTTTTCAAGCGAGCCGAGCTTCTCCGACGAATCGGGTGCGGGGGCCTCCTGATCCAACTCCAGCCGACGGGCCACCAGCATCGGGGCCGTGCCGACGCCCCGTTCCCCCTCGTACTTGCGGATCTTGTAGAAGTAACCTTTGACGATCACCTCGTCGAACTGCCGGATGTACGGCACCGGATCATCTATCACGATTACGGTGGCATAGGTGGGTTCGGGACCCCGCTCGTGCTCGGCGATGGTGAGCTCGTACAGGAACTGTACGTCCTTCTGGAGCGCCATGCTCGGCACCTTGAACTTGCCCACCCTGAGGTAGATGCCGCGCAGGGTCACCGCCTCGCCGCGATAGCCCGACGGCATGGCGAAGAGGGCCTTGAAGGGCAGGGCCTCGGCGTCGGGCTTCAGCAGGTCGGGAGGCAGGCTGTTGACGGTATGGACGAGCCAGTAGAACGCCTCTTCGTCGTAGCCGAAGGTGTTGTCCTTGACGTCGCTGAGGAGCGCGCGGCCCTTTTCCATGATCTTCTGCCACGAGGCGTCGTCGTACCGCTTGAAGACCGGCAACTCCTTGATCTCTTCGAGGGTCAGCTTCTTCTTGGCGGGCGCGGGCTTCTTTTCTTCGCCTGGGGCGGGCGATTCCTTGCCCGCTTTCTCCTGATCCGGATTGGCGGTCGCAGCCGGGGCAACGGGTGTTTTCGTTTCTTCCGGCTTGGCGGCAGGCGCGACAGCCGCTTGGCCTGGCGCGGCCGCCGGTGCAACTTCCTCGGCCCGCGCCGCCTGAGCGATAACCGCCAGCGACGCCACGGCAAGGATCAGGCCCCAGCAGATCGTGCCACAGGTTCTTGGGATCATCCCGGTGTCTCCAGCGGTTATTCTAGGTTGCGGCGCGGGAGCGGTCAAAGGAAACCCCCGCTGCCCAGAGATAAAGACGTATGCGGCGCCGGATGCTCTCGCACAACCCGAAAAAAGGGCGTCTCCGAAACCGTTCTGGCTCGGAGACGCTCGACCGCCCTTCGGCCCGACAGTCAGACCCCTCTTAACTGTCCGTGCCCAGACGGCACAGGCCCAACCCATCATCCCGGGCGAAAGTCATCGCACATCGCTGATTTATTATTCGCAGCCGCTGGGCGATCCGGCAAGCCCTGAACCGCGCTTTTTCGCGTCCACGGGCGCCGGGCCTCTCTGCTATAATCGGCGGCGCGTCGGTCGGCGCGGCAGGTGCGCAGACCCGCCGCGCAAACTGCTGTTGCGGGAGTGGGCGGTATATCGCATGGAACTCGATACCTACGAAGCGGCGCTCCAGTATCTCTTCTCGGCCACCGATTACGAGAAGATGCGCCACGTCCGCTACAACGCCGACACGTTCAGTCTGGACCGCATGAGGCGGCTGCTCGAGCGGATGGGCTCGCCCGAGCGGCGGCTGCGGAGCGTCCACGTGGCCGGGACCAAGGGAAAGGGCTCCACCGCGGCCATGGTGCACGCGATGGCCCTCGACGCGGGCCTGCGGGTGGGGCTTTACACGTCGCCGCACCTCGTCGATATCCGCGAGCGGATTCGCGTGGGTGCCGACGAGATCCCGCCGGAGTCGCTGCGCCGCCTGATCGCCGGCGCGCAGCCGATCCTCGACCGGATGCGGGCCGAAGACGATCCGCCGACGTTCTTCGAGATCTTTACGGCGCTCGCCTTCCGCCATTTCGCCGACGCCGCCGTTGACCTCGCCGTGGTCGAGGTCGGCATGGGCGGGCGGCTCGACGCCACCAACGTGCTCGTGCCCGACGTCTCGGTCATCACGGCCCTCAGCCTTGACCACACGCAGCAACTCGGGAGCACCCTGGCGGCGATCGCCGGCGAGAAGGCGGGCATCGTGAAGCCCGGCGTGCCCGTGGTCTCGCAACCGCAGCCGGCGGAGGCGCTGGCGGTCATCGAGGCCGCGTGCCGCGAGGCCGCCGCGCCGCTCGTCCTCGTGGGCCGCCACGTGACCTACGAGTGGCAACCGGCGGAGGAGGCGGGGCGGCGCGGCGGACGGCTGACGGTCCGCACGCCCGCCGCCGTATACGAGGACCTCTTCGTGCCGCTCATGGGCGAGCACCAGGCCCTGAACGCCTGTGCTGCCATCGCCGCCGCCGAACGGGCCGGGCCCCTGGCGGCGCGATTGACGCCCGAGCGGGTCCGTGCGGCGTTCGGACGCGTCGAGTGGCCGGGCCGCATGGAGTTTGTAACCGGCGGCGTAGCGAGGGCATGCGGGTGGGCCGGCAGCACCGGGCCGGACCTTGTGCTCGACGGTGCCCACAACCGGGCGAGCGTCGAACGACTGGTCGAGGCGCTATTGCGGCACTTTTACGGACGGCGGATGGCCGTCGTTTTCGCCGCCGCCGCCGACAAGGACCTCGACGGCATGGTGGCGGCGCTGGCCGAGAAGATGCCCGGCGTCGCAGTGGTGTTCACGCGCAGCGCGAACCCGCGCGCCGCCGAGCCGGACGACCTGGCGGCACGTTTTGCCCGCGCCGGCGGGCGCGGCGGCGAAACGGCCGCCGATGCGCGGTCGGCGATCGAGGACGCCGCGGCGCACGTCGGCCCGGAAGGACTGGTGGTGGTCTGCGGGAGCCTGTACCTGGTGGGAGAAGTAAAGAAGTATGTCACCTAGAAGATGTCATGTTCCCGATTCCGCGTCCCTGGAATCGTGTTCGCCAAACACCTCCGCCTCGAAGCGGTAGACCGTGACTTCCGGCCACGTCCAGGCGTCAGGGGGCATGCCGGCCTTGCCGCCGGCGCAGTGCGAGAGGAACTCCTCTTTCGTCCAGCCGGTCTCGGTGGCGACCTGCGGCAGGAAACACCCCGATCCCATCGGGCCCTCGATGCAGATGCCGTGCCTGCCGAGCTCGATCTCCTTGAGCGGGTCCTTCGTCTTTTCGAGCGGCGAGAGGACCGAGATCTCGATGTCGAGTTCAGGCAACTCGCCGGCCGTCACCGGCTCGCCCTGGAATCGCGGGTCGCGGAGGACCGCCGAGGCCATCTGCCGCACCGTCTGGACCAGCGGCGTGCGGGCGCTGAAGGTGCCGATGCAGCCGCGCAGGTCGCCGGCGTTGTGGAGCGAGACGAAGCAGCCGCACGGCGCCTGGAGCGCGGCGCTCTCCACCTGGGGCGGGGCCGTGGGCTTGCCGGTGACCAGCCCCGCGATCGTGTCGCGGGCGATGCGAAGCAGCAACTTTTTGTCGGCGACGCTTAGCATGGCGGTCGGCCCCCGATCACTTGGGTCAGGCACTTGGCGCCCAGAAGGGCCAGCACGAGCAGAAGGCCCACGCCCAGGACCACCCAGTTGAAGTACTTGTCGATGAACGCCTTGGCCCGAATGCCGTACATGTAGATGAGAAATCCGATGAGCATGTACCGGAGTTTGCGGAAGATGACCGTGGCCGCCAGGAACGTCAGCCAGTGAACCCCGGCGAAGCCGGCGATCCACGCGAACACCTTGTACGGAATCGGGAAGACGGCCCCGAAGGCGACGGCCCAGAATCCGTACTCGCGAAACAGGTCCAGCGCCCACCGGGCCTCTTCCTGCAAGTGGAACCAGGCCATGACGCTCAGCACCCGCTCCTCGCCCACCCACGTGCCCGCGAGCATGGCGAACATGGCGCCGAACGTGCTCCAGAACGTGCAGTTGAGGGCGTACCAGAAACTGCGCTTCGGCTTGCCCAGGCACAGGGCCACCAGCAGCGGATCGACGGGAATGGGGAACCAGACGGCCTCAGAGAACGCCGTCACCGCCAGGGCGGTGCCCGCGTACTTCGTTTCGGCCCAGTGCAGCACCCACTCGTACATCCACCGGACGGGGCGCATCACGCGCGCGGTCCAGTGGAGCTGGATCTCCGACTCGATAATCTCGTCGGTGACGCCCGTTGGCGCCTTCGGTTCAACCGGAGTTGACAATCCCGAATCCTTTCTGGCCGGCTGTCCCCCTTTGGCAATGGCGCGGGGCCGCCGGCGTTGGACCACGAAGACGCCCAAGTCTACGCCCAGGCGCAGGTGTCGGCAAGGCAAAATGAGAGGTCGGTTGACTTTGGGGCGCGTTTGACGTGACAATTGATGATAGATGGCCGCCGTGGTCGGCATTCGGTGGCGGATGTCTGCTACAGCGTGGTTCTCCGACGAGGGTGGTCGCATGATGAACATCGAGATAACGGGTCGGACCGTCGTGGTGGAAACGCCGGCGAAGATCAACCTGACCTTACGCGTTCTGGGCAAGCGGCCGGATGGTTACCACGACCTCGAGAGCGTCGTGGCCGCGGTGGGGCTGCGAGACCGGCTGACCTTCCGGCCCGCGACGGAGTTGTCGCTGACGTGCGACAGCGAGATCGTCCCGCTTGGCAACGACAACCTGATCATCAAGGCGGCGCGCGTGCTGGCCGAGGCATGGGGGCGCACGGGCGGGGCGGCGATCCACCTGGAGAAGCGGATTCCCCCGGGCCGCGGTTTCGGCGGCGGGTCGAGCGATGCCGCGGCGGCCCTGGCGGGCCTGGCGCTCCTCTGGAAGACCGGCCACCGCCCCGATGAGTTGGCCTGCCTGGGCGCCCGTATCGGCAGCGACGTGCCGCTGTTCTTTGGCTCGGTGGTATCGGTGATGCGAGGCAGGGGAGAACGCATCGAGCGCCTCACGGCGCGGCCGTCGTGGTGGACGGTGCTGGCCTGGCCGGACTACGGTCTTCCGACGGTGGACGTCTACAAGGCGTACGATGCGCTGCCGCCCCAGGACGGTCAGCGGCCTGCCGCCACCGAGATTCTGCGGCATCTGAAGGAATCGGCGAAGCAGGCCGGCCCCTTTCTGATCAACGATCTGGAGCCTGCAGCGGAAAGCATCCGGCCGGACGGGCCGGAGTTGCGGGCGATTCTGGAGCAAGCAGGTGCACCGGCCGTCGGGATGACGGGAAGTGGTTCGGCCTATTTTGCCCTGACCGACACCGAGACCGAGGCACAGCATCTGGCGCAGGCAGCGCGCGGCAAGGGAGCCGAAGCGGTGATTGCGCCCATCCTGGCTGAGGGCAAGACGCAACAGGAGGCATCCCATGAAAGTTACCAATGTCAGCATTAAACTGTCACCTCAGAGCGGCGACCGGCTCAAGGCCTTCTGCACGATGACCCTGGACGGCGAGTTCGTTGTCCGCGACCTGAAGATCATCGAAGGCACCAACGGCCTGTTCGTCGCGATGCCCTCGAGGAAACTGACCGACCATTGCCCCAAGTGCAACGGGAAGAATCATCTGCGGGCCAAGTTCTGCAACGATTGCGGCGGACATCTGCCCGAGAAGCGCGTTTCGGACGAGGATGTCCAGGGCAAGCTTCACGCCGATATCGCACATCCGATCAACTCCGAGTGCCGCGCGCGGCTGCAGGAGGTCATTCTGCATGCCTACCGCGATGAACTCCGCCGCGCGGGGCGGGGCGAGGAGGCCGCGGCCGCGGTGGCCCAGCCGGAGCCCGATGCGTACCAGGAAGGTGATTCCGGCGTAAGCCCGGTGCATCCCGAGGCGTCGGCGGCTAAGCCCGGCGTCAAAAACGGCGGCTGAGGGGGCCGGTTCGGGCAGGGTGTTTTAGAGCGCCGAGGCGGCCATGTTCGCTTGACTTATCAGCCAGGCGAAGCTATATTCGTGTACCTATCCCGCCCCGCCATTGCCGGGGCGGTCGTCTTCCCATAAGGTTTCCCCTTACGGGCGGCCGATAGAAGTACGGCGAGCACCTGCGTAAGGTGCCCGTCGGGTTGCGGAACCACGCCGGTTCCGCGGTCGTTGAACCGGGGCTGGGTCCCGGTTCTCGGGGTCCGGAGAGCCGTCTCACCGGCGGCTGTCCATAGAAGGAAGGAGCCGTTCCATGCGCGAGCGAGATGGTGCGCACATCCTCATGGAAGTCCTGAAGTCCGAAGGGGTCGAGGTCGTTTTCGGCATTCCCGGCGGCGTGGTCTTGCCCATTCTCGATGCGTTTTACGATCCCGGCATGCCGCGCTTCCTCCTGACGCGGCACGAGCAGGGCGCCGGCCATGCGGCCGATGGCTACGCCCGCGCCACCGGCAAGGTAGGCGTGTGCCTGGCCACCTCCGGTCCCGGGGCGACGAACCTCGTGACCGCCCTGGCCACCGCCAACTTCGACTCCATTCCCATCGTCGCCATCACCGGCCAGGTCAAGACGTTTCTGATCGGCAACGACGCTTTCCAGGAGGCCGACATCACGGGCATCACGCGCCCGATCACCAAGCATAGCTACCTGGTGAAGGACGTGACGAAGCTGGGCGAGTGCCTGCGCGCGGCCTTCCACATTGCCCGCACGGGGCGGCCGGGGCCGGTGCTCGTCGATATCCCGGCCGATGTCGCCAGCGCGAAGACCGACGTCGAGATTCCCGACAGCGTCGATCTGCCCGGCTACAAGCCCGTGATCAAGGGCAACCGGCGCCAGATCAAGCGCGCTGCCGAGGCGATCAACGCGGCCGAGCGGCCGCTTCTGTACGTCGGTGGCGGGGTCATCATCTCCGGTGCGTCGGAACTGCTGCGCCAACTGGCCTTCAAGACCCACATCCCGGTCACGACCACGCTCATGGCGCTTGGGTCGTTCCCCGAGGATCATCCGCTTGCCCTCAAGATGCTGGGCATGCACGGCACGGCGTACGCGAATTACGCGGTCCAGGAATCGGACCTGCTGATCGCGGTCGGTGCGCGTTTCGACGACCGGATCACCGGCGACGTCAAGCGGTTCGCCCCGCACGCGAAGGTCATCCACATTGACATCGACCCGTCGAGCATCTCGAAGAACATCCGGGTCGACATTCCGGTCGTCGGCGACGCCTCCGATATTCTCGAAGGGCTGCTCGAACTCTGCGAGCCGCGCGAGCACGAAGAGTGGCTGGCCAAGATCGCTGCGTGGAAGGCCAAGCATCCGCTCGCCTACAAGCCGGACGGCCTGAAGCCGCAGTACGTGATCGAGCAGATCTGCGAGATATCGCAGGGCAAGGCGGTCATTTGCACCGAGGTCGGCCAGAACCAGATGTGGTCGGCCCAGTGGTACACGCACCGCTACCCGCGGCACTTCATCTCGTCGGGCGGCCTGGGGACGATGGGCTACGGGTTCCCGGCGGCCATCGGGGCGCAGGTGGGCCGGCCCGATGCGCTCGTGGTCGATATCGCCGGCGACGGGTCGATCCAGATGAACATCCAGGAACTGGCCACGGCGGTCTACAACAAGCTGCCCGTCAAGATATGCATTCTCAATAATGGCCACCTCGGGATGGTCCGCCAGTGGCAGGAGCTTTTCTACAAGCGCCGCTACAGCGGATCGACCCTGAACGGAAACCCCGATTTTGTCCGCCTGGCCGAGGCCTACGGCGCCCGCGGGGCACGCATAACGAAGGCCGAAGACGTGCGGCCGGCCTTGGCGAAGGCGTTTGCCGACCCGTCGGTCTGGGTCCTCGACTTCGTGGTCGAACCGGAAGAGAACGTCTTTCCGATGGTGCCCGCCGGCGAAGCCATCGACCGGATGATCGGCGGCATGGCGTAACCGAACGGCGGCTTGCGGAGGGGCGCCGGTGCGCCCGCGGCACGATCCGACGTTCGTCGCGCCGTTACTTCGTCACTTGAACTAGGGATAGCCCGGCGATAGAATCGCCGGTTCTGAAAAAGGATGGGCGTTATGCGTCACATAATCAGCACCATCGTCGAGAACAAGCCCGGCGTTCTGGCCCACATTGCGGGGCTGTTTGCCGGGCGGGGCTTCAATATCGATTCGCTGGCGGTCGGCGAGACCGAGGACCCCGCGCGCAGCCGCATGACGGTCGTCGTCCGCGGCGATGACTCCGTGCTCGAGCAGGTGCGCAAGCAACTCGGTAAGATCATCGACGTGATCAAGGTCACCGATTTCTCGGACGTCGAGTTTGTTGAACGCGACCTGGCGCTGGTGAAGGTGGCGGTCAAGCCCGAGAGGCGGCGCGAGATCTTCGAGTTGTGCGAGGTGTTCCGTGGCAAGGTCGTTGACATCGGGGCCAAGCAGATCACGATCGAGATCTCCGGTCCCGAGAAGAAGGTCGAGGCGTTTATCGAACTTCTGAAGCCGTACGGCATCCGCGAGGTCGTGCGCACCGGGCGCATCGCCATTGCGCGGGGCGATTAATACTACAATGCCACTTTAGCTTTTGCGCGGTGGGTCTCCGTACCCACCGCGCATGAAATGGCATTCATGGTTACTTCAAGGGCAACGGCGCGGCGGGTGCGGAGACCCGCCGCGCAAAGTAGTGTTGACTATTGCACTCACCGGCCGGGCCTGCCCGGCGCGTTTTCACGATACGCTTACTTCAAGCGAACCTGATCTAAGGAGGCAGTCATGGCGAAGGTGTATCACGACGGCGACGTTGACATGCAGCCGATTCTCACCAAGACGGTCGGCATCATCGGTTACGGCAGCCAGGGCCATGCCCAGGCGCAGAACCTGCGCGACTCGGGCGTCAAGGTCATCGTGTCGGACCTGCCCGACACGGCCAACTACAAGCTTGCCGTCGAGCACGGCTTCAAGCCCATCTCGGCGGCCGAGGCGGCCCGGCAGGCCGACATCATCCAGGTCCTGCTGCCCGACGAGATCCAGCGGATCGTCTACGCCAAGGAGATCGCCCCGAACCTGAAGGTCGGCAAGGCCCTGTGCTTCAGCCACGGGTTCAACATCCACTTCAAGCAGATCGTGCCGCCGAAGGATGTGGATGTGTTCATGGTGGCCCCCAAAGGCCCCGGCCACACGGTCCGCAGCGAGTTCGTGAGCGGCGGCGGCGTGCCGTGCCTGTTTGCCGTGCAGCAGGACGCCTCGGGCAAGGCCCGCGCCCTGTCGATGGCGTACGCGAAGGCCATCGGCGGCGCCCGGGCGGGCATCCTCGAGACGACCTTTGCCGAGGAGACCGAGACCGACCTCTTCGGCGAGCAGGCCGTGCTGTGCGGCGGCGTGACGAGCCTTATCAAGGCGGGCTTCGAGACGCTCGTGGCCGCCGGCTACCAGCCCGAGATTGCGTACTTCGAGGTCATGCACGAGATGAACCTCATCGTGAAGCTGCTCGTGCAGGGCGGCCTGTCGTACATGTGGTACTCGGTGTCGAACACGGCCGAGTACGGCGGCCTGACGCGCGGCGACGTCCTGATCGATGCCGGCGTCCGCCAGCGCATGAAGAAGATCCTGGCCGACATCCAGGACGGCTCGTTCTCGAAGGAGTGGGTGGACGAGTGGCAGGCCGGGGGCAGGAAGTTCAAGGACCTCGAGGCCAAGGAACGCGCCCACCAGATCGAAAAGGTCGGCAAGGAACTGCGCCGCCTCATGCCGTTCATCGATGCCAAGGAAGTCTAGAGCAATTCACGCGTGCCCGTAGCCCTATGCGCGGCGGGTGCGGAGACCCGCCGCGCAGAACCTTGAGAGTTGCGCTGTCGAATTACGCGCGGCCGCCTTGCATTCGCGCCAGGGCCTCGGCCACGCTGGGGGTGAACTCGAAAAGCGAGTCCAGGCCGGTGGCCAGAAATACGCCCCAGACCTTGTTCTTGGGCGTGCAGAGCACCAGGCGGCGGCCGCCTTCGATCATGCGTTTGCGCAGCCTGAGCAGCTTCGAAAGGCCGCTCGACGCGAGCAGGTCCAGCCCCGAGAGGTCCACCACGATGTCGCAGCAACAGGCGCTCTGGAGCCGCCCGAAGACTTCGTTCAGGTCTTCCGAAAGCTGCGGGTCGTCGGCCAGTTGAACGACCAGCGTCTCGTCATTCCACAGTTGGACCGTCATCGAGGGACCTTTCCGGGGCTTACCGCGCGCGAAGCAGGGCCGGGCCGGCCAGGCCGTCCGCCGCCGTCGTCGCCGCGATATCATCTAGAAATCGCCATGCATCCAGACCGTAGCCGGCCGTGGGCTTCAGGCCCGGCACCCGCGCCTGGAAGTACGCGTTGAATTGGATCATGTGGAGTTCCCGCAGGTACTTGGCCGCCATCGAGGCCAGGGCCGTGGCCAGGCTCCACGTTTCGCACCGGTCGCGCACCGTTATGGTGACCGGCGGCCCGTCGGGGCGCAGGAGTCGGTAGCGGCTCAGGGCCGGCGATTCCTCGACCGTCTCGACCGGCATCATCGGCAGCGCGCCGCTGAGGAGCTCCGCGTAGTATCGGCGCCCGCCGTGACGGTCCATCGTGATGTGGATGGCGGCCGCGGGGTAACGGCGGAGGACCTCGGCCATGAGGTCCGCGGTCAGGGCGAACAGGGCATCGGCCTTGTTCCGGTCGCCGTCCATCAGCCGATTCAGCCGCGCCGCCGACGCCACGTTCGCCCACAGCCCGCCCGGCCGGCCGTCAAGCGTTCGCAGCCCTTTTTCAAAGAGTCCCGCTGCCAGGTCCACGTCGCCGGGCGCACTGGCCGCGGGCAACGCATGGGCCTCCGGCTTTTCCCACGGCGAGGCCGTGTTGCTATCGGCTTGGGCACACGGCACGGTCAGCAGGCCGAGCAGGGCGGCGAGGTCCGGCGGTCGGTGACCACCGGCGGCAAGGAACCCGAGCACCGCTCGCTCGAGCGTGGCCAAGCCGCGCGAATTGCGGTAAGCCAGCTTGGAATCGCAGACGACGACGCGCGAGTCGCGGGCCGAGGGTTGCTTCGAGAGATGCTCTTCGAGAGACGGCCAGAGGTCCGGGTCCGGCGGCTCGTCAGAGGCGAAGTCAAAAGCCGCCGCGGCCACCACCAGTGGCCCCAGGTGGGGTCCGTATCCGGCTTCGTCGATGCCCACGAGAATCGCCATGGGGATAATTCTAAACCGCGCGGCCGTTGTCCACAAGGGCAAGGTGGCAAGGTTGTCGCGATACGCCGTTACGCTGCGTGTGGCCGTCTCACGAAGGCTTGCTCGAATCGAGTTTCTTGGTATTCTTATGCGGACGGCGGGTGCCGCTTAGTACCACAACGCCACTTGGCCTTTGCGCGGTCGAATACACGGTCTGCGCGGCGGGTGCGGAGACCCGCCGCGCAAAGTGGCGCTATAGTATTAGTCGGGCACCCATAAGGCCGAAATGTTAGGGTGGCGTTCGGCTCGTGGGTTGGCCGATCTACCCACCGGAATGATCAGGTCGCGGGAGTGGCGGAACTGGCAGACGCGCAAGGCTTAGGACCTTGTGCCCGTAAGGGCCTGGGGGTTCGAGTCCCCCCTCCCGCACCAGACAGGCCCCTTGCTGGACAGTTGGTGTGGTGTATAATGAAATTGAATGAGAGTGTTACTCTAGGAAGCTTGCGCCAAGGCCCTTAGCCCACGCGGAAGGTAAGGGGTTGCCAGGGGGGGCCGGTCTGCAAAGAGTGGGTTCCAGTTCGCAATCGAGCCAGGTATCGCAAGGAGGTTCGCCGATGAAACGTGCCAGGAGCCGGGCGTTCACGCTGGTCGAGCTGCTGGTGGTGATAGTCATTATCGCCATCCTGGTGGCGCTCCTGATGCCGGCATTCAGTTCGGCTTGGGGCGTGCTGAACAACACCAACTGCCAGGCGGAACTCAAGTCGCTCTGGCGGATCCAGGGGGCGTGGGCGGCCGACCGGATGGCGGCCACCGGCGGGCGACTCGACCAGGCCTGGACAGGGTCGATCACACCGTACCTGGAGAAGACCCTCCTTGTGCCGTGCGATCAGGCCACCTACCTGCCGCAACTACCGCCGGTCGTCTCGGTGAATTCGCTTGCCCTGAGCGATGTGTCGATCGGCTTCTACAGGGATCCAAATAGCCCCACCCCGGATAAGCAGGTGCACCTGGGCGTCCCCGGTGAGTGGGACTGGTATCAGACGTGGACGAACCCCGACGGCTCTCTGCACATCGACTGCAATCTTGACGGGAACTACAATCAGAAGGCGTGGCCTAACGGCGTTCAGCCGCCGAACCTCGTGCAAATAGCAACCGGCAACGGCAGCGGCACCAGATGGAATAATACCTCGTTCGTCCCGGCGAATGGCATGTTGAGCGATAACGACTTCACCTTCACGGTCACGTACGACAATGCGCACAACCCGACGGCGGTGACCATCGGCGACTGTGACGGCAACGGCGACAGTATGTGGACCGACTTCGAGGTTAAGGACAAGCCGCAGTGGGGCGGCGAGAAGTTCAAGCTGCTGTTCGGCGCCGGCCACGTGGGCGACGTGGTGACCATGATCAGCACCGGCGTGCCCATTACCAGTTGGACCATCTGGTCGTCGGTGCCGGCCTACCTTGGGCAATTGGGATATGGCATCAGCCGCGGCTCTTACCTGGACGATTACGGTAACCTCAAGTCCACGCCCGATCCGAGGCTCTTCTTTATCCTGGACTATGCGAAAGGTGTGGCGGATTTCACGAACATCGTCCCGACCGCCTCCAACCCCCAGGAGACGGACGTGAACTATTGGAGCAGCATCTTCATCACCCAGTTGCCCCCCTTGAACTGGACCGTGCCGGTATCGTTTCCACCGCCCGCCGACCCCAATCAGCCCTGGACCTGGCAGCAGGCCCAGGCGCTGCGTCATACGTCCCGCGGCCACACGGGCACGGGCGTTGCGGGCGGAACGGTCAACGTTCTCTTCTGCGACGGCCACGTCGAGAACCTGGCGGAGGAGGATTTCACCACGACGACCAACGGCACGGTCGAAAGGGGTGCCAAGGATCGTCGCTGGCGCTATGGGGAATCGCGGCTCCCACCATCACCCTGAGCCGGGATACCGTGCGGCCGGACCGCGGCCCTTGAACCATTTCACGAGTCGACATCTATAGTTTAGAGGAGAGGTCGGAGCAATGCCTACCCGCGTGTTGTCCATGGTTTGCCTGGCGGCCCTGACGGCCCTGCTGTCGGCGGGGTGCTCGGATCCCACGAAAGATCTGACTTCTTCCGATCCGAAAGTGCAGCACCGGGCCGTGCTGGCGCTGGCCTACCGGGGAGACGATGCGGCCCTCGACGCCCTGGCGCCGCTGGCGAAGGGCGAGAATGGCGACCTTGCGGCCGAAGTGCTCACGGCCTTGAGCAAGTCGCCGTCGGGCCGCGCGTGCGAGGTGCTGAGCGACGTCGTACTGACCGACAAGCGGGAGGGCCTGCGGCTGGTGGCGGCCGTGAGCCTGGGGCAGCGCAAGGAGCCGGAGGCGGCCGAGACGCTTCGCCGGGTGGTGGGCCGCGATCCGGCGCCCGGCGTGCGGGGCGAGGCCGCCAAGTCGCTGGGCGTGGTGGGCAAGATTGAAGACGCTACGCTCCTCGCGAACACGCTCGTCCGCGAGACCGATGCGCGGGCCGCGATGGGAGAGATCCTGGCGCTCCAGAAGCTTACGAGAGCAACGTACCCCCTGTACGATCCCAAGGCTTCGCCCGACGAGCAGCAGGCCCAATTGCAGCGGATACGGGAATCGGCCATTCACCAGATGGAAGTGAAAACGGGCAAGGTCCACCCGGACATCATCCGGATTCCGAAGGGGACACCCGATCCGCGGCTGAACCGATAAGCCGGCCTCAGGTCCGCAACTGGCCGTTTCCGTAGACGACCCACTTGTAGGTCGTGAGGTCGCGGACGCCCATCGGGCCGCGGGCGTGGAGCTTGTCGGTCGAGATGCCCACCTCGGCCCCGAGGCCGTACTCGCCGCCGTCGGAGAACCGCGTGGACGTGTTCACCATGACGCTCGACGAGTCGACGTCGCGGACGAACTGCTGGACGCGGCGGATATCCTCCGACACGATCGCGTCGGTGTGGCTCGAGCCGTAGCGGGCAATGTGGTCGATCGCCTGCTCGAGGTCGTCCACCACGCGGATGGCCAGCACGAGGTCAAGGTACTCGGCGTACCAGTCTTCCTCGGTGGCGGGCTTGGCGGCCGGAAAGATCCGCCGCGTCCGCTCGCAGCCGCGCAATTCCACGCCGGACTCGGTCAGCCGGCGGCAGATGCGCGGCAGGAACCGGACGGCCACATTCTTATGGACAAGCATCGTTTCCATGGCGTTGCAGGTGGCGGCGCGCTGGACCTTGGCGTTGAAGCAGATCGCCTCGGCCATGTCGAGGTCGCCCAGCTCGTCGATGTACACGTGGCAGACGCCCTTGTAATGCTTGATGACCGGGATCGTCGACTGCTCGGCGACCGCCCGGATGAGCGACTCGCCCCCGCGCGGAATGACGACGTCGATGGTCCGTTCCTGGCGCAGCAGGGCCGCCAGCAGATCGCGATCGGGGTTGTCGATCATCTGGACGGCGTCCGGCGGCAGCCCCTGGCCCTGCACGGCCTCGGCCAGCACGCGGTGAATCGCCAGGTTCGACCGGAGCGATTCCTTTCCGCCGCGCAGGATCGACGCGTTGCCGCTCTTGAGGCCGAGGGCCGCCACGTCGCTCGTGACGTTGGGCCGCGACTCGTAGATGGTCAGGACGACGCCCAGCGGCACGCGTACGCGCTGGATCGCGAGGCCGTTGGGGCGCACGTACCCCTCGATGATCTCGCCCACGGGGTCGCGCAGCTCAGCGATTTCCTCGATGCTGCGGGCCATCTTCTCGATGCGTTCGCGCGTGAGCGTGAGCCGGTCGATCATGGCCGCGGAGAGTTTTTCCTTCTTGGCGTCGGCGATGTCGGCGGCGTTTTCCTGCAGGAGGACCGCGGCCCCCGTGCGGAGGCCCTCGGCCATGGCCCGCAAGGCCGCGTTCTTGGTGTTGGTGTTGGCGGCGGTCAGGGCGCGCGCAGCGGTCCGGGCGCGCTCGCCGATCGCCTGGGCCTCGCCCATCCAGGCCTCACGTCCGCCGGCATCGCCCGGGGCGGCTGGTTCCATGAAAATCTCCTTAGGTTCCCGCGGGGCTTTTCTCGCTCTGCTTCTCGAGATTGAAGTTGATCGTCGGCAGCGGCTTCACGAGCTTGACGCTGGGCGGCAGGCCCAGCACCACCGGTTTGCCCGGCAGCCACGAGGCCGGGTCGGGCTTGTCGTCGGCCGTCAGCACGAGCTGGACGCGGACGTCCTGCGGGCTCAGGCGCTCGATGTCGGGCGCCGGGCCCTGGACCTCAAGTTCCACGTACCGCTCGGCCTCGGGCTGGAACACGATGCGGTAGCGGTTCAGCATCTCGGGCGGGGCGGAGATGAAGATCGGGAATCGCCCCAGCGATTTCGTCAGCAGCGTCGATTCGACCCGCGCCGTGACCTTGACGATGGGCGGCTCGAACACCGCCTCGATGCCGTCGGGGCCGCCCAGCTTGCGCTCGAGCGAGACCTCGCGCTCCACCTGCGAGTTCCGCGGAACCGAGCTGACCGCCAGCGGCGCCACGGCGAATCGCCTGGCCTCCGCCAGCGCCCGGTACTCCGCCTCCGCCACGCGGGCCATGACCTCCGGCGGCTGGGCCGTGGCGGCCACCGCGACCGCCCCGGTGACCTTCGGCTCGACGCGGACCTTGACCTTGATCAGGTGGTCCAGGCGGACGACGACGTCGCTGTCGACGGTGCCGTCGTGCTCGCTCTTGACGTCGGTCACGACGATCCGCCGCGCGGACCATTGCCGGAACCCGTCGCGGGCGTGGAGGGTCATGCGTCCGGACTTGAGATCGGCGTCGGTCAGGTCGAGCCGGCACACCATTTCTTCCGGCGAGGTCTTGAGCGTCTGGATCTCGCCCTTCGGACCCTTGAACGTGACCGTGACCTGCTCGGGCAAGAGGCTCCGGACGACGTAGTCGGCCGGCACGACGACCTTGACCGGCACGGCCTCTTCGCCCTGGCCGGTCTGCTCGAGGTCGGCCCAGACCCAGATAGCCGCGGTCAGCACGGCGACGGCCATGAATGTTCGGATGCTTTCTCTCATGACGATTTCGCGCCCGCCTCGTCCGGGCCGGCCGGCGGCGGGGCCGGCGTTTCCTGTGTCTGCGGGGCCGAGAGCGAGTGCTCGGCCAGCGTCGACTCGGCGGCGCGCAGCAACTGCATCAGGCGCTGGCGCAACTGGTCGGGGGTCAGCGGGGTCTCGAGTTGGCCGCCGTCGGCCAGCGAGATCGTCCCGGTTTCCTCGCTGACGACGATGACGACGGCGTCGGATTCTTCGGTCAGGCCGACGGCCGCGCGGTGGCGCGTCCCGTAGTGCGGGTCCATGATCGCCTGGTGCGACAGGGGGAACTCGCAGCCGGCGGCCGCGATACGGCCCGCGCGGATGACCACGCCCATGTCGTGCAGCGGCGACCCGGGCCAGAAGAGGGTGGTGAGGAGTTCGGAGGTGAGCTCGGCATCGAGCACGACGCCGCTTTCGGCCAGCGTGGCGAGGCGGCTGTCGCGCTCGACGGCGATGATCGCCCCGACCTTGTTGCGGCTGAGTGTGGCGGCGGCCCGTACGATGCTGTCGACGAACGCCGATGCGCCCTGGCGCAGGAAGAGCCGCAGCAGCGGGTTCTCGCCCAGGCGCATCAGGCTGCGCCTCAGCTCCGGCTGGAACACGATGATCGCCAGCACCAACACGACCGGGACCACTTTCTCATACAGGTAATTCAGGCGCTCCATGTGCAGATAGTCGGTCAGGATGCGCAGGATGACGAAGCTCGTGACCAGCACGAGGATGAATCCGCGGACGACGCGGGCGCCGCGCGTGCCCCGCAGGCTGCGGTACGCCAGGTACACGAGGACGGCGATGATCGCGATCTCCAGCAGGTCCTTCGGGCCGGAGGTCCGGTAAACGCGGTCGAGATAGCTCAGGATATCGTTCATGAAACCTTCCCGGCCGATTCCGTAACCGCGGCCGCCACCGCGAGCGCCTGACGCATGGCGGCCACGTCGTGCACGCGCACCAGGAGCGCGCCCTGGGCGACGGCCAGGGCACAGGCCGCCGCCGTTCCGAAGAGCCGCTCCGACGGCACCTCGACGCCCGACAACTCGCCGATGAAACGCTTGCGGCTCGGCCCGACCAGGATCGGGCAGCCGAGGCTCCGCAACTGGCCCAGCCGCGCCAGCACCCCGAGGTTGTGCTCCAGCCGCTTGCCGAAGCCCAGGCCGGGGTCAACGAGGATCGCGTCTTCCGGCACGCCGGCCGCACGGGCCGCCTCGATGCCGCGCCGCAGGAACCGGCAGACGTCGGCCATCAGGTTATCATATTTCGGGTCGGTTTGCATCGTTTTCGGCTCGCCCAGCCTGTGCATGATGACGACGCCGGCCCCGGCCGCAGCCACGGTGCGGGCCATCTCGGGGTCGCCCTGGAGGCCGGTGACGTCGTTCACGAGGCATGCGCCCGCCGCCGTGGCCTCGCGGGCCACGCGGGCGCGGCGCGTATCGATGCTCAGGGGTATGCCGGCGCGCCGCACGAGACCCTCAATGACGGGCATCACGCGCGCCAGTTCCACGTCCTCGCTGACGGGGTCGCTGCCGGGCCGCGTGGACTCGCCGCCGATGTCGAGGACGTCGGCGCCTTCTTCCGCCAGGCGGACGCCGTGCGCCACCGCTTCGTCGGGCGACCGGAACTGCCCGCCGTCGCTGAAGCTGTCGGGCGTGACGTTGACGATGCCCACGATCGCGGGGCGCGGCCCGACGGCCAGACGCCGCGTGCCCAGCCGGATCGTGAAGTGCCGCCGCGCGTAGGCCTCGAGCGTGGCGCGCAGTTCTTCGCCCATCCGGGGAAGGTCAAACGGTTCCTGCGCGAGCCGTGCGAGGAGGTCGTTGAACTGCCGTCGCGAGCCGACGATGACGGCCGCCGTCCGCTCCACCGCTTCGGCCGAGATGCCGTGGCAGACGGCCACGTCGCCGCCGGCCGCCAGCATCTCCTGCTTCAGGAGGTTGGCCTGGCGGCGGTCGATGCCCTCCAGGGCCACGGCGAGCGCCTCGCCCTTGGTCATCATGCGGCGGATGCCGTAGTCGGTGGCGCCGGTGTGGCGCATTTCGTCGAGGAGAGGGGCGGCCTCGGTCGCCGCGATCACTCGGGCGTTAAAGCTGGACTGAAGCACGTGTCGGTCCCCTCCGGTTCACGACGCCAGGGGAGGGTTGCTCGGGGGCGGAGGCGATGGCGGTTTCTGGAGCGTGAGCCCTTCGAGTTCCTTGTGCACTTCGTCGGCGCTCAGGGACTCGTGTTTCAGCAGGGCCTCGGCGATGCGCTGCAGGGCCTCGCGGTTGCGCTGCAAAAGATCCTTGGCTTCCTGGAAGGCCCCCCCGATGAGGCCCTCGATTTCCTGATCGATTTCGTGGGCCGTGGCGTCGCTGTGCTCGCGCGCCCCGACGAAATCGCTGCCCCACGGCGTCGTTTCTTCGGGCGGCGCGTAGCGGATAGGCCCGATGCGGCTGCTCATGCCCCAATCGCAGACCATGCGGCGTGCCAGGTGCGTGGCCTGCCGGATATCGTCGGAGGCGCCCGACGTGATGTCGTTGAAGAACACCTCCTCGGCAACGCGGCCGGCGAACGCCACCTTGATCTGCCCCAGGCACTGCCGCCGCCCGATCGTGTACTTATCCTTCTCGGGCAGGAACATCGTCGCGCCCAGCGTCATACCGCGCGGGATGATCGTGACCTTGTGGAGCGGCTCGACGTCGGGCTCGAGCAGGATCGACATGAGGGCGTGCCCGGCCTCGTGGAAGGCGCTCAGGCGACGGTCGCGCTCGTCCATGGCGCGGCTGCGCTTGGCGCGGCCCCAACGGACCTTGTCGCGGGCCTCCTCAAGATCGGCCTGCATGACGGATGACTTGCCCTCCATGGTGGCGATGATGGCGGCCTCGTTGATGATGGCCGCCAGGTCGGCCCCGCTGAAGCCCGGCGTGCCGCGCGCCGCCACCGCCAGGTTCACCGCCGGATCGAGCTTGATCTTCTTGGCGTGGACCTTGAGGATGGCCTCGCGTTCCTTGATGTCGGGCAGGTGGACCATGACTTCGCGGTCGAAGCGGCCGGGCCGCCGCAGGGCGGGGTCGAGCACGTCGGGCCGGTTCGTGGCGCCGACGATGATGACCTGCTCGTTGGTCTCGAAGCCGTCCATCTCGACGAGGATGGCGTTCAGCGTCTGCTCGCGCTCGTCATGGCCGCCGGTGTAACCCATGCCGCGCCTGCGACCGACGGCGTCGATTTCGTCGAGGAAGATGATGCACGGGCTGTTTTCCTTGGCCATGCGGAACAGGTCGCGGACGCGGCTGGCGCCGACGCCGACGAACATCTCCACGAAGTCCGAGCCGCTGATCGAGAAGAACGGCACGTTCGCCTCGCCGGCGATGGCCTTCGCCAGCAGCGTCTTGCCGGACCCCGGAGGGCCCACGAGCATCACGCCGCGCGGAATGCGGCCGCCGAGCACCTGGAACTTCTCGGGCGTCCGCAGGAACTGGACGATCTCCTGGACGTCTTCCTTGGCGTCATCGATGCCCGCCACGTCGTCGAAGGTGATCTTGACGCGTTCCTTCTTGACGAGCCGCGCGCGGCTGCGGCCGAAGCTCAGCACGCCGCCGGGGCCCGACGCCGCCCGCATCTGCCGCGAGACGAAGAACCAGATGGCCGCCAGGATGAAAAGCCACGGCAGCATGGCCCAGAGCATCTGGTTGAAGAACTGGTCCTCGGGAATGTAGCTGCGGCTCTTCTCGTCGTGGAAGCGGGCCAGAAGCTCCTTGCTCTTTCCGACCCGCTCGATGACCGCCGGCAGTTCCAGCGCGTTCAGGTGGACCAGGAAATCGGGGCTGGCGCCGGCGACGCCGAACTCGTTCAGGTAGTCGGGCTTGATCTTGCCGTAAAGGATGTCGCCCTTGATATAAAAGTCTTCGAGGGCGTCGGGCTTGCTGAAGAGCTGCTCGAGCTGCTCGCGCGAGAATTCGCGTTCGCCGCCGGTGATGCTCTTGCTGACGACCCACACGACGAGGACCGTCATGGCGCCGATGAGGATCCACGCCAGCAGGCCGCGGAACTTCGGGCCCTGTTGGCGCTCTTCCTCCGGACCTTGCTGATCGTCAAAATCGGATTGGCTCATGAAACTACCTTTACCATTCTTTTTCCATGGCTTCGACGATCTTCACGGCCAGGCGCTCCATCGCCAGGTTGGTGGCCGACTCCTGGTTCTCGCTGATGGCCGGGGCGTACGAGGCCGAAGCCGAAATGCGCTCGCGCCGGGCCAGAATGGCACCCGTCCGCAGGTCCTTCCACTCGAACCAGCAGGTGACCGTGACCTCGATGTCCTGCGGCCTGTCGCGCTGAAGGCTTTCCGTCAGGACCGGCGCCGAGAGCAGAATGATCTCGCCGCGCAGCTCCGTATCGGCCCGCTTGGGATCATGGATGACCTTGTAGGGCGTGTGCAACTCGATGTTCTTGACGACGCGCTCCGAGAGGTTGAATTCCAGGTTGCGTCGGAATTCCTTGGAGCTGAAGATACTCACGGCCACCGAGTGCACGTCCGTCCGGTGCAGCGGCTCCATGGTGTAGCCGCAACCGGCCGCCGTCAGGGCCGACAGCGCCACCAGTGCGATCCAGCATCGAGTGTTCGTCACGGCTCGTGCTCCTGTTTGAGAGAGGGCCCGGGCAGCAGTCGCCGGGCCTGCTCGGCCCACGGGGTATCCGGGAACCGCGCCTCAAGTGTCTCGACATAATGGGCCGCCGCCTCGGGCCGATTCGTCCTCATGTAATGGGCGGCCGCCTCGTACAACCCCATGGCCTGCGTGTCGCGGACCTGTTCGAGGAGGTGGGCCACGTTCTCCTGCTCGGCCTCCTGCGGGTACTTCTGCTGAAACTGCTTCAGCCGGTCGTACGCCAGTTGCAGGCACGTTGTATCATACCGCGAACCGCGGCATCTTTCGATAGCGCACTTTGCCCGAAGTAATTCCGCCCGCCTCACGTCCGGGCCGTTCGGGAACTCGCGGCAGTACTTGTCGTAGTAGTCCTCGGCATCGTTCCACGCACGTTGGCCCCAGTGATAGTCGGCGATCCGCGCCACGATCTTTGGGGCGAGGTCGCCGGTGGGCTGGTGCTCGTACACCTTCCGCAGGATCTCCAGGCCCTCGCTCTCGGCCGACACCAGGAGCGCCACGCCCCAGATCTTGCGGTGCGTTCCGGTGAGGAACTTCTCGGCCACTTCCATTTCCTTCATCAGCGCATCGAGGTAGTGCGGACTGCCGGCGTAGGTGATGATGAACTCCTCGTATTGCTCGTAGACCAGGTAGTGCTCTTCCATGGCCCACAGGGCGACGCCACGGAGCCACATCGCCTCTTCGCGGTACTGCGACGTGGGGAAATGTTGGATCAGGTCATCCAGCATCGAGGCGGCGTTCTTGTAGTCCTTGGCCTTCAGATGCGACATGCCCATGTCGAGCAGGATCTTGTCGTCAACGGGGCCCCGCTTCATTTTCAGCCAGGCGGCCTTCCAGTCGACGCCTCCGGCGGCCGGCTTCTCGGCCTCCGACGACGGCGGCGCTGCGGCCGGCGTGGCCGGGGCAGGGGACTCTTTCTTCGCGGGCGCCTCGACGCGGGTCTCCGGCACAAACAACGGCGGCGCTGCTGATGGCGCCACCGGTGTAGCGGGCACAACAGGTGCCGCAGGCGTTATGGAAGGCGCCGGAGGCGGTATCGGTTCCTCCTCCTTCGGCGCAGGCGAAGGCGCTATGGGAACGACCTTGGGGGCCTGGGGCGCGGTTTTCGGGGCCCCTGGCGCCGGCTTGGATGCAGGGGGCGTGGCCTTGGGTGCCTCGGGGGCCGGGGGCAGTGCCTCCTCCACGTAAAGCCAGTGGCCGTCACGCCAGACCCAACGGGCCCACGCCGGCGACGTACTGCCCAGCGCCAGGCCGCAGATAATCAACGCGATCACGAAACGACGCACGATCCATCCCCTTGTCAGACAGAACGAACTCCGCGGCGGCACCCGCCCCGCCACGGCGGGTCTTCGACGCGGCGGGGGGCCGACCCACGGGCTACGGCTTCCGCTCTCCGAAAGTCGCCGCATTATACATGAAAACAGGATGTTCTGAGTCTACCGAAAGTGCGCATTTAACGCAACGCAAACAATCGCGGCGCCGCATCTTAAACGTATCTCAGGGCCGAAAGTTTCCTGCCGGCCAGTTCCTCGATGCGGGCCGAAAGCAGGCCGCGGATCAGGTCGGCCGTGGCCTCGGTCAGACGCACGCGGCGGACCTCGTCCCAGCCGGCCGACAGGAGGAACGCGATGGCCTGCGCCGCCTTTGCCGTGAGGTGATGAATCCGGCCCGGCGGATGGCAGTTACCGCACACCGGGCCGCCCAGGCCGCTGCTGAAATTGAGGGGACTCTCCAGCGAGATCGCCGCCCCGCATTCCGCACACTGGTCCAGGCGCGGCACGTAGCCCAGCAGGGCCAGCAGCCGCCATACCAGGGTCAGGGTGACGGCCCGGCAGGCCTCGACCTCGACCGCGGCCAGTAGTCGCAGGCCGTCGACCACGAGGTCGAAGACCGCCGGCTGCGCCTCAAGGTCCGGCACGATCGTCAGGATGATCTCCGTGATGCACGAGGCGCCGTAGAAGGCGGGGAGCCTGCGGCGGATGCCGTCGAATCGCTCGGTCTCGTAAAGCTCCATGAGCGTGGCGAGGCGGTTCGGGTCGGCCTGGCTGAAGACCGCGTCGCCGAGCGTCCAGCGGTCGAGCGGCCCGCTGAACGGGTTCTGGCCGCGCTTCGAGCCTTTCGCGAGGCACCGCAGGCGGCCGATCTCGCGGGCCAGCACGTGAACGATCTGGCTGGTCTCGCTCCAGTCCTGGCATCGCAGAATCAGGATGGGGGATTTATAGACGGGCACGCCTTCTTCTCTTTCGCTCTCTATCTTTTGCGGCGTCCTCTGGTACGTGTTTGGCGTCAGTGCCTATGACGACGTTCTTGGCCGCTCCAGGGCACCCACATGGGGGTGCCCCTACGATTGCGTGCAGGACGACGAATGCGCCGTAGGGGCGGCCCNNCCGGCCATAACGCTAAACACGCAGGTCCTCTGCGACCGCGGCGGTCACGTCTGGATCTGTTCCGCCGCTTTGTCCGGCGACGGCAGATCGATCTTCAATCGCGTGATGCGCCGCTCCTCGGCCTCGACGACGGTGATGCGAAGGCCCTCGTACTCGAGCGTCTCGCCCGCCTTCGGAATGTAGCCGAGGCGACTGAGGACGAAGCCGCCGATGGTCTCGTAGTCTTCGTGTTCCGGCAACTTCAGCGCGAGCTCGCGGTTGAGTTCGTCGATGTGTACGCGGGCCTCGACCTCGAACGA
>PMZT01000197.1 GCA_003170085.1 Planctomycetia bacterium
TCCTGCCCGCCGACGCCGGCCACCAGCGGGGTGGCCCAGGAGGCGGCCACGGGGCGGCGCTTCTGCCAGAGGACCTTGCCCGTCTCGGCGTCGAATGCCAGCAGGCGGGACATGTAGTCGTCCACGGTTCCCTGGTCCCACAGCACCAGCACCAGGTTGCGGTACACCACCAGCGAGGAGCCGTAGGAGTACTGGTTGAGGGGCAGGCCCAGGGCCTTGGCCCAGACGATCTTGCCGTCGTGGTCCAGGCACGCCAGGTCGCCGTTGGCGAAGATGGCCGCAACGCGCCGGCCGTCGGTCGCCAGGGTGGGCGCCGCGAAGCCGGTGTCGTCGAGCTTATCGGGCGGCTGGGCGGTGGCGTCCTGCGGCGTTACCACCGGTTGCTGCCACAGGAGCTTGCCCGTGGCGGTGTCGAAGCAATAGACGACGCGGTTCTTCTCGTCGGCCCCCGTCAGGAAGAGGCGGTTGCCCCACACGACGGGCGAGTTTTCGCCGGGCATCGGCACCGGGGTTTGCCAGAGGATGTTCTCGCCGGTCTTGGCGTTCCACGTTGCGGGGACATTGGTGTAGGCCGAGACGCCATTGCCGCCGGGTCCGCGGAAGCGCGGCCACTGCTTGGCGATCTCGGCGGGCGACGGAGGCTCGCCGACCATTGCGGGCGCGGTGCCGGGCGTTTCGGTCCCGCCACCGGTTGGATCAGGGAAGGGCTGCGGCTGGGTGCCCGCCGGGCTGGGGGCCGCAGCTTCGTCGGTCGGGCTTCTGCTCGCAAGAACGCCGAGGAGCAGCCCTGAGCCGCCGAGCGCCACGCCCAGCGCGATCACGCTCACCCGCGCCAGGCCGATCATGCGGACCGCGCGGCGGGCGGCTTGGCTATCGACCGCCGGCATGGGCAGGCGCTTGCGGCAGGCGGCGGCGCGGGCGGCGGCGATGACGAATATGAGGGCGCCGGCGCCGATCAGGTATCCGCCGGACCGCGAAAACGCCTGGCGATGGAAATACTCGGCGCGCATCTGGAGGTCGCGGGCGCGAAGCTCCTCTTTCAGCTTCGTGATCTCGCCGGCGTCGGAGGCCTTCACGATTCCCGCGCGCAGGGCGGTAAGGTCCTCGGAGTTCTGAAAGTCCAGCCGCTGCGTCCGGATGTGCGCCGCCGCAAGGAACCCGCAGACCACGAGCGTAAACACGCCGGCCACGATCGCGCTGCCGACGGCCGCCTGGTAGTGCGCGCGGCCGAGATCGTCGTTCATGCGGGGAGGCGGCGGGGCGGTGCTCATGCCGGGGCCTTTCCGCTCAGGGGTTTCTTCTTCAACCGGTCGCGCTCCACGGGGCAGAACTCGAAGCACCGGCCGCACGAGACGCACGTGCCGCGGTCGGGCTCCCAATCGTTTCTCGTGCGGCGGACGGAAAGCTGGATCAGCTTGAGGGCGATCACGAGACCCACCCACGCGCCCAGCAGCCACCCGCCGATCACGAACGTGTGCTCGACGTCGCGGGCGTCGGCGTACAGCGTCTCGCGCGGCTGCTTGGTCGCGTAGAACGCCTCGCTCATGTCGTCGGTGCCGGCGACCCGGCCGGTCTCTTCCATGCGTACGCGGTCGGCCACGCGCACGGTGTAGTGCATCCGCGCCATCGTCGGGCCGAGCCACCCGCCCAGGACGCCGCTGCCGGCCAGGACGATCGGCACGACCACGATGAGCGTGGCCAGGCGCCGGCGGTCGAGCAGGCGCGGGGCGTGCGGCTCGTCGCGCGTGGGCCGGCGGATCGCGCCGAATGGGCACGAGTCCTCGCACAGGCGGCACTGCACGCACTCATCGGGCGTGATCGTCACGCGCCACTTCGACGCCAGGCCCAGCAGCCGCAGCACCGCCCCCAGCGGGCACAGCCAGCGGCAGTACGGCCTTGCGATGAAGAGGCCCGCGGCCAGGAAGCCGGCGCCCACGAGCAGCATGTTCGTGCTGCCGTTGATGGCCTGCATCGTGTCGCCGGGGCGCTGGAATGGCACCAGCCGGAAGAACGAGACGAACGGATCGTACTCGCAGATGATGAAGGCGCTGCCCGTGGCCGCAAAGAGCACCGCCGCACCCAGGTAAACGTAGCCGAGCAGCCCCAGCGCGTGCTCCAGGTACGCCGGCACCTTTACGGGCCGCGCGATCACGAGGTCCTGGATCGCCCCAAGCGGGCAGACCGCGGCGCAGAACGTGCGGCCGAAAAAGAGCGTGAACACGAGCGGCAGAATGAAGAACGCCAGCACCGCCAGCGGCACGACATACGTGCTGTCGGCCACCGCGAGCGCCACGTTCTGGATCGCGCCGATCGAGCACACGCACCCGCCGCGCCAGAACCCGAAGTAAAGGAGCGACCCCAGCGCAAGCCACCACAGCCCCCGCCGCGAGCGCATCTTGATCGCCAGGTAGGATGCCGCGGCCAGCGCCACGAGAAGCGCGCCGATGTCAACGAACTCGTAGACGCCCGGGCGCGCCGGCGGCACTTCCGTCAGCGGCCGCACGTAACTCGTCTTGAACTGCGGGAGCGCAAAACGTTCGGCCGCCTGCGCGGTGGAGACGAGCGCGGCGGCGACGAGGCCGACGATAATGGCGAAACGCTTCAACCCTTGTGATCCTCGCCCTTCAGAAGATACGGGTGGTCTGCCGGAACGCGCCGGATGGCGTTGGAGGGGCACGCCGCCGCAATGCTGCATTCGTTGCAGTTCACACATCGATTGTGCCGCACCTGCAGGAAGAGCGAGCCGTTGCCGAAGTTGTTGCAGCCCTTGATGCACTTGCCGCAGCCGATGCACAGGTCCTCGTCAATCGTGTACTCGTAGTGCGGGCCTTCGATCCACTTGCGCTTGATGGCGCCGGTGGGGCAAAGCTGCGCCTCGGCTGCCGGCTGCTCGAAGCTTTCGCTCGGCTCGAACCCTGGCGGGAAGTAGCCGAAGCAGAGGTCGCAGTACCCGCACAGCGCGTACGCGTGAACGCACTTCACGGCCGACGGGTCGATCACGCAGTACGTGGCGCACTGGCCGCACTGCACGCATTTTTCGGGGTCGATCTGCCAGACCGTGCCGCCCTTGGCGGTACGTGCCGCCAGCAGTGCCGCCGCCCCGCCGACGCCCACGATGCCGGCACCGAGGGCGCCCTTGCGGAACATCTCGCGGCGGCTCATTTTTTTCTTGGGATCAGCCATCGCTTACCGCCTTTCCTCGACCTGGCGGAACAACGTTGCCTGGGGCGAACCGCAACCCGGCAGCACGCGGCATCCGCGGCAGACGCCGCGATTGACGCACGTTTCCTCCGGATGGAGCGGGCCGGTTACGGCGCGCGCAGCCAGGCGGCCGCCGATGAGGCCGAGCGCTCCGAGCAGCACGTAGCGCACGACGCTTGCGAAGAAGCGGCGTCGCCCGGGTTTCTCCGGCACTGAGTTCATACGTTTCACTCCGGCGCGGTTCACGCGCCCTTTCGCCCGAAGTACCGCACCTTGCCCGCCACGGGGTCGAGCACCAGGATGCGGCCGAGCGAATCGGTGGCCACGTCGAGGCCCGTCTCGCCCTCGGCAAACGCCGACGGCGGCGCGACCACGCTCGCCAGTTCCCCGTCCTGCGTGTAGATCTTGACTCGCGGCAGCCCTTTCTCGCTCGTCACCAGGCGGCCATCCGAGAGCAAGGCCAGGTGCGTCGGGTTGCAGCAGCCGCAGAAGCCGTCGATCTTTGGCGACGCCTTGCCCCACACGGTGCACTGCTCGCCGTTGTACGAGTAAAGCTCGACGCGCCGCTTGCCCGGGTTGGTGACCCAGATCTGCCCGCCCGGCCGCACGGCCACGTCGAAGTACGGGCTAGGCACGATGAAGCCCTCGGCGTTCTTGCTCGAGGTGGCCTGGCCGATCTTCCGGACCAGCCGGCCGCTGGGCCCCTCGTAGTGGAGGACCACACGGTCGCCGGCGTCGGCCACGAAAACCTGGTCGGCAACGCCGCCGGTTCCCGCGTTCGGCACGGCGATGCCGCTGGCATCCACCGAGATGCCGGTGAAGAGCGCGCTGCTGCCGGCGGATTCCCACGTGGCAAGGCGCTTGCCCTTCGCGTCATACAGTTCCACGTGATCGCGCATGGCCACGTACAGGGTGGCGGTCTTGTCTTTCAGAGCGACGGCCAGGCAGCGCGGCTCGTCGGCGGTCTTGAACTCGCCGATCCTGAGGCCGTCGGGGCCGTACCACCGCACGGTCCGGTCGCCCGCGACATACAGGTTGTCGACGGCGTCAACCGTGATGCCGCGCGGCTCTTTCATGCCCGTGGCCACGGCCGTCTTTTCCTCGTAATGGACGAGGTTCGGGTCGACCTTCAGGAACTCGCTGAGGTCGTACGTGAACTCCGGCCCGAGTTTTTTGGCAGCCATGGTCACTCCTTGCGTAGGTCGAGGCAGACCATCTGCTTCAGGTCGCGCACAATCAGGCGTCCGCCCGCCAGGGTCATCGGCGCCCAGGTCTCGTGCCCGCCCGGCAGGACGCGGGCCTGGCCCACGGGCCTGTAACCGCCGGGCTTCGCCTCGGCCATCGTGAGGAGGCCGTTATCGTCCATGACGAACAAGAGGCCGTCGGCGATCATCCACGGGCCGAGGCCGAAACGGTTCGCCCCGCCGCTCGTCCACTTGTGCTTGCCCTCGAGGTCGATGCACACGAGTTGCCCGCCCAGCGACCCGGCCTCCTTCGGCAGCACGCCGTAGACGTAGCCGTCGAGGAAGACGGGCGTTTGCTGCTCCGCCCCGAAGTCCTTCGACTTTTCGAGCCGCCACACCTTCTCGCTCGTGATCTTCCCGCCTTCTTCCTTCAGTTGAATCATCATGGCCCCGGAGCCGTAGCCGCCGGCCAACAAAATCTTGCCGTCGCCCACCACCACGGGCGAGGGGACGCACGCAAACGTGACGCGCCAGTCGTCGCGCTCCCACAGCACGTCGCCGGCCTTCCACGAGAGACCGTCCTCGGCTGCAACGCCCGCGACGCCGCCGCTCGCGCAGTAGACGTACATGCGGCGGCCCTTGAAGTCGACCGGCGTGATCGACGCGTGCGTCATCTTCCAGCCGTGCGCGTTCGGCGTCTGCCAGACCGTCTTGCCGGTCTCGCAATCGACGGCCATCATAAGGACCTTGTCGCCCGCCGGCGCCAGGATCGCCCGGTCCTTGTCGATGAGCGGACACTGGCCGGCGTACCACTTCGGCACGATCGTCTTATAATCCTTGATAAGGTCGAGGCCCCAGCGGAAGTCGCCGGTCATCGCGTCGACGCACAGGACGTGGCACTTGGGCCCCAGCGTCACGACGTACTTATCGGTGACCGCGGGCACGGTGCGCGAGATGCCGTGGTCGCTGTCGATCGGAATTTCGTACCAGCGGCGCCAGATCT
Organism: Planctomycetia bacterium; assembly: GCA_003170085.1. Lineage (GTDB taxonomy): Bacteria > Planctomycetota > Phycisphaerae > FEN-1346 > FEN-1346 > FEN-1346. The sequence goes on from PMZT01000197.1 coordinate 5,389, forward strand.
CGCGGCCGTCGGCCAGCGAGAGGCACCGCAGGGCGTCGGCCTGCCTGGCCTCATCGTAATCGAGGACGTACACGCGGCCGTTTCGCACCGCCGGGCCGGCGTAGCCGATGCCCATCGGGGCCTTCCACAGAACCTTCGGCCCTTGCGGACCCCACGACCGCGCCAGCGGCACCGGCTCGCGGCTGACGGCATCGCGCGCCTCGCCGCGGAAGCACGGCCATGAGCCAGTGAGTTCGGCCGCCGGCTTGCCATCGGCCAGGGCGAACTCGCCGGGGAACTTGACCACGGTCGACTGGAGAACCTTGCGGCTGGGCAGCTCCATCCGCTGCTCGAGGTTCATCGACGGGCTCGCGCGGAGCCAGAGCGCAATCGCTCCGGCGCCGATAACGGCGAGTATCACCGGGATGGCTCGGAGGATGATTCGCATAACCCTGTACCCGCGGCGTACGACGCGCGCAGCCTCCCTTTTGTCCTATATGACAGCACTACGTTCGTATTATGCGCGGCGGGTGCGGAGACCCGCCGCGCACAAGCGCTGCCATATCTTATCAGGCCCAATCGCCCGTAAATAGCCGCACAATTGTAGGATGCGACGCCGGCGGAAACAACCGGGCAGGGCCATCGGACGCACACATTTCTCCGCGGATTTGAACCCGCCGGGGGGCTATTCGTTCCGCAGCGCTTCAAGAAGGGGGCCGCGCAAGGCCAGCCGGGCGGCCAGCCATGTCCAGAGAAGCCCCGCGGCCAGGACCGCCGCCGCCGTTATGCCGAGCGAAAGGTACGGCACCGGGCCGGCCCTCATCGCGGGCAGCACCGCCACGATGGCTGCAAGCCAGCCCACGACCAGCCCCAGCGCGAGGAGCACCCAGTGCTCCGTCAGGATCAGCCGCGCGATCGACCGCCGCGAGAACCCGACCGCCCGCATCAGGGCAAGCTCGCTCCGGCGCTCCATGACGTTCCTGAAAACGATCACCCCCAGGCCCACGCTGCCTAGGATCAGGCCCAGGCCGCCGAGGGCCTGGAAGATCGCCAGGTACGTGTTCTCAACCGAGTTGAACTCCGCCAGCCGCTCGGTTGCCGGCATGACCGCCAGGCCCACGTCGGAGAGCTGCACCGAGAGGACCCGTGCGATCTCCTCGGCCCGGTCGCGCGACGCATCTATAAGGAACATCCGGTAGCCGCCGTCCGACGGGTACTTCTCGATCAGCGCATCCTCGGCAATCACGAGGCTCCCCTGGAGGATGGAGTTGTCGATCGCCGCCACCAGCCGCACCTGGAACGTGCGGCCGCGCTCGTCGGTGTACGCCACCGTGTCGCCGAGTTTCTTGCCGAGCGACCACGTGATGGTGTTCGTGTCGGCGATGGCGGGGATGGCGCCGTCGGCCTCCCGCCGGTCAAGGAGCAGCCACGGGCTTTGGCCGGCGTCGGCCGCTTCCTGGGCCGTGAGCGTAAACGCGCCGCGCTGGGCCAGGAGCTGCGGCCGCACGCCCACGAGGCGCGGCTGCTGGGTGCGGTTCAGGTTCAGGCACGAGGCATCGTCGCCGGCGTGGACGCGCAGGGCCACGAACGCGGCGTTGTGCTGGAAGTCGTCGGGCAGCGCGTACGCCTTGCGGCCCTCGGGCGAGTTCAGATCCTTGAAGACCGGCATCGCCGTCTCGCCGTACAGCGCGAAGCCGCCGGTGCCAGACGACGGCTTATCGGCATCTTCCTCCGCCCCGCGCCGGTTGGCCCCCACCGCCACCACCATAAAAATGCCGCACGCCAGGATCGCGATGACGCCCAGGCTGCGCCCGCGCCGCCGCGCCGCGTTCCGCAGGCCGAGGTCCGCAAAACGCACCTGCCCGCCGCGGGGCGGCTGCGCGAGGCCGGCCAGCCCCGAGTGGCACGCCCCCAGGAGGCCGATCAGGAGGAGCGCCCCGATGCCGAAGAACACGCCGGCCGCCGCCTCGCCCGTCGCGCCTTTGGCCAGCGACAGCAGGAGGCCGGCGACCACGCCGCTGGCGGCGGTCATGGACCAGCCGATCCACGTGCGTGCGCGGCGGGGCAGGGTCAGCCGCAGTTCCGCCTCGGCCCCGGAGGCCAGAAGCTCCCGCGCCGGGGCGCGGGCCTGCCGGCGGNNGGCGGACGCACAGCCAGATCGTTGCGAGCGCCACGACGAAGCCCGCCGCTGCGCCGCCGATGACGCTCAGCGCCTGGGCGTGGAAGAGGACGTTTGACGAGCCGACCGCGCTCGACCACACGGTCGAGAGCGCCAGCAGCATCACCCATGTATACGCAAGGCCGGCCAGCGTGCCGAGGGCGCCGCCGGCGAGCGCCAGGATCGCCCCCTCCGCCAGGTACAGGCGACGCACGTACTTCGGCGCGAGGCCCAGCGCCAGTAGCGTGCCCGTTTCCTCGGCCCGCGCGCCTATGGTCAGGCCAAAGAGCAGGCCCGTCAGAATGAGCGCCGCCGCCACGAGGAACATACTCAGGCCCAGGAAGAGTTGCCCGAAGTCGACCGCGCTGGAACTGGCCGCCAGCGCCCGCCCTCGCACGTCCTGGAAGTACAGGCCGAGCGACGCCGGGTTGATCTCGTGCCGGAGCGACTCCGCGAGCGCCTGGGCGCGCGCGGGGCTGTCCGACGCCGGAAACCGCATGGCCGTCAGGTCGCCGAAACGGTTGGCCCACATCTTTTGCCCCGCCGCGAGCGTGATGAACGCCTTGGGCGTGCCGCGGTAACGCTTCCAGTACTCCTCGTCCTTCGGCCGGATCTTCCTGGAACTGATGGGGATGCCGGGCTTCCAGTCGCGGCAGTTCTCGACGTCGGAGAGGCCGGGAAAATCGGGCATGAGATCGCGGTCGGCGACGGGGCCGTCGAGCGGCACCACGGCGCGAACGCGGAACTTGGCCGATCGCGTTTCGAGCCGCCCGCCCGGCGCCATCGCGTAGTACGCCATCTCGAGCGTGTCGCCGGGCTTGGCTGCAAGATCCTCGGCCAGCCACGCGTTGATGACGATCTCATCGTCGGCCATGCCGGCCGTGAGAGTTTGCAGGGGGAGTGCCGCGGTCCCCTCGCCGCTCGCAATCGGTCCTAGGGCCGACACCACGCTGTACGGCGCCGCGCGGTCGCTCACGCGCAGCTCGTTGACGAAGTACGTCAGGATGCCGAGGTTGCCGGGGGCCCGCACGCTCGGCGTCTGGCTCACGGCCCGGTCGATGAAAATGCGGCGCGAGCGGAGCTCCACCGCGTTTTGCGCGGGCAGCGGGCGGAGTTCCAGTTCCGCATCGTCGATGCTCCATGCGTCGCGCGCCAGCACGGCGTCGGCCGCGGCGGCGGCGAGCGGGGGCGCCGCGGCATCGGGGGCTTGTTCGCTGCCGGCCCTGCGATGAGTCTGATCGTCCGACACGAGCAGCAGATTCGCGCGGCCGGCCTGGTTGACCTGTTGCTCGAGCCAGTCGCGCGGCACGAAGACGTTGGCGGGCGGCGCCTGGTTGGCGGCGAGTGAGAAGCGGCCGAACTGGGCGTCCGAAATAATCGCGCCCACCGTGAGGTGCGCACCGACCGACGCATCTTCGCCCGCCAGCGGCACGTCCAGCGGCAGGGCGGTCGGCTTCTGGAACCGGAGGACGAGTCCGTCGCCCACCTTCAGTTCCAGGCGCCGCGCGACCTGCTCGTTGATCGCCACTGCGTTGCGGGCGCCGGCCGGCAGCGGCGGCTTGGCGCTAGCCATCGCCCAGAACGCCTCGTCTACACCCAGAACCTGGACCTCGTTGATGCGGGCCTCGCCGTCTTCGCGGACCGCCGTGCCGCGCAGTTGCAGGACCGCTGCCGCGGGCGCGCCGAGTTCCTTGGCCACACGGTCGGCCAGCGAAGCCCGGAAGAACCGGTCGCCGGAGGCCATCGCGATCTCGGTCCGGCCGATCCGCGAGAGGGCCATCTCGCGAAGGCTGTAGCGGACGGAGTCGCCCACCACGAGCGCCCCCACGAGCACCGCCGTGGCCACGGCCGCCCCCAGGACGACGCCCACGTGGGCGCGCCAGTGAAATCGAAGGCTGCGGGCGACCAGCGTCCGGAACGTCATGCCGGTTGCTCCTCGTGGGGCCGCAGGCTTCCGTCGCGCAGTTCCAGCCCGCGGGCCATCTTCGCCGCGAGCGCCGTCGAATGCGTTACGACGACCAGCGTCACGCCTTGCTCGCGGTTGAGCTCGGCCAGGAGCGACGCCAGGTGCTCCGACGCCGCCCGGTCGAGCGACCCCGTCGGCTCGTCGGCCAGCAAGAGCGCCGGCCGGTTGATCAGTGCCCGCGCCACGGCCACGCGTTGCCGCTCGCCGCCCGAAAGCTGCCCGGGCCGATACGCCAGCCGCTCCCCCAGGCCCACGCGCTCGAGAAGCTGCTGCGCGCGGTCCTGCATCTCGCCCGCGGGCGCGGTTGCGGCGCCGGCCAGCGTCGGCACGAGGACGTTTTCGAGGGCCGTGCATTGCGGCAGCAGATGATGCAACTGGAAGACGAAACCGATGCGGCGGTTGCGGATGGCCGCCAGGGCCTCGTCGCCGAGCGCCGCCAAGTCCTGGCCGTCGAGGAGCACGCGGCCGCTCGTGGGCCGGTCGAGCGTGCCCATGATGTTCAGCAGCGTGCTCTTGCCCGAGCCCGACGGGCCGACGATCGCCAGCGACTCGCCCGCGCGCAGCGTGAGGCTGATACCCGCGAGCACCGGCGGCACGTCGCCGCCGCCGGCCGGGGCGTCGTAGCGCTTGGTCACGTTTTCGAGTTCGAGGATCGGCCCCGGTTCGGCCATGTGCACCTCCGAAGTTCACGCATGCCATTTTGCGCGGCGGGTCTCCCGACCCGCCGCGCACACCGTGATCGCGCCACCGGTGCTTCGCTGCGCGGTGGGTCGGGAGACCCACCGCGCAAATGC
>PMZT01000153.1 GCA_003170085.1 Planctomycetia bacterium
CAAGGTCCAAAGTCAGGAACGGAGAGTCCCAAGTTCAAAGTCCAAGGTCCAAAGTCGAAGGAATACGACCAGCCGCCGAGGGAAGGAGATTCCTCACGGGCCGTGGGCCGAAAATCGCGTGCCACGCCACAACGGAGACCCGCTGTGACGGGGCGGGTCTTCGGCACAGCCGGCCTTGCCCGGCCGTGTACATCAAATTCGGGTAGTGGGTCCGTTTGGCGTTGGTCTCAGAATCCATTAGACGACAAGTGGCGGCCGCACCGAACCGACCGTGTGTTGACAAGAAATTTCTTTTTTAGTTCTTTGTCAACGCCGATCTTCCGATGTATGATAGCGAAGCAGTAAACAACCCCACAGGGAGACCGGATATGATCTGCGAACGGATGCGCCAAGCACGCCTCATGCGGGGCCTTTCGTTACAGGAGGCGGTTCGCCGCCTCGGTGTGGTGGGGGCGCCCCTAACCAGGGCCGGATTGTCCAAATACGAACGCGGCGGCAGTACGCCCAGCGCCTCACTTCTACTCAGGCTTGCCAAGGTGCTCGGGGTGCGTGCTGAGTATTTTCTGGAAGAACCTACGGCAGTGATTCAGTGGGTAGCCTTTCGCAGCCACGCGAACATGTCCGAAAGAGCCAGGGACAGGGTTCGGGCGCTGGCCGGGAACGCCGTCGAGGCGAGGGTGTGGCTTCAGGAAACACTGCACCCCAATGCGAAGGCGTGTCTCCCGGCGCCTGGGAAGGCTCACTCGACTGCGGACGCAGAGGGTGCCGCCGCAAAGCTCCGACAGAAGTGGAACCTCGGGCGTGGCCCCGTGGAGGGCCTCGCGCAGGTAATTGAGGATCGGGGCGGCATCGTTTGCGCGTTTCCAGAGAAGGAGGGCGACTTCGACGGGCTCTGCGGGAGGGCGAACACGTGCTACCCGGTCGTTGTGGTGAATAGCGATATGCCAGACGACCGTCGCCGGTTCAGTATGGCACATGAACTAGGCCACCTGATGATGGACTGTCGCGCCATACCGCCAAAGGAAGAGGAAAAGCTTGCCAACCGGTTTGCGGGCGCCTTTCTCGTTCCGCCAGAGGTTGCGAGGCAGGAGCTTGGCGACAAACGCAAGAGACTTGACATAGAGGAACTTAAACTCTTGAAGACAAAGCATGGCCTCAGCATGTTGGGTTGGGTACACCGTGCTTACGACCTTGATATTATTGACAAGGGACACCTTAACAGCCTATACAAGCTCTTTTCCTCTCGCGGCTGGCGAAAAACCGAGCCCATCGCCTATGTGGGGCAGGAAACGCCGACGCGGATGAAGCAAATGGCCTTGCGTGCGGTCGCAGAGGGCATCATTACGCCAGACAGGGCTGAGGCTCTTTGTCCGGGCTGTGTGCCTTCCGATGAGAACGCCACCCTAGCCCCAGGTGCTGTAAATATGACGGCCATCGAAGTCATGCGGCTACCGCCGCCAGAGCGCGAGCGCGTCTTGGCAGAGGCGGCTCTTCAGGCAGAGCGGGAGTACAGATCAAATAAAGACCTTACCGCCTTTGAGGCTTTTGGAAAAGAGGAACCTGCCGATGAGCCAGCCTAGCGGCCTTGCGAATCCCAAGCGGGGAGAAATTTGGGATATCACGTTCGATCCGTCGGTAGGTGGCGAAATCCAGAAGACGCGTCCCGCGATTGTTATCGGCATCGACAGCGTGGGGCGGCTCCCGTTGCGCATTGTGATCCCGATAACCGACTGGAAGTCTGAGTATGGCCAGTTCCCATGGATGGTAGCACTGGTTCCGATGTCAACGAATGGCCTGAGCAAACCTTCGGCTGCCGACGCCTTTCAGGTGAAGTCGGTATCGCTGCTGCGCTTCCAGAAACACCTTGGCGTGTTGCTGCCTGCGAAGGTCGATGACCTTGCCGCAGCCGTGGCGCTGTGCGTTGGCTATACACCATAGCCCCTCTCACATTCCAGGAAACCTGGCTAGCGTCACCAGGTTTTGCAACTCGGCTGCTGTAATTCCAGTAATTCCAGGGACCCATTTCCCTTTCCTCTTGGGCCGACGGCCAGTGCGTTTTCTTCTCTCCCTACCCGGCCCGCCCCCGCCGTCACAGCGTCCACGGTTCGCGCAGGGCGCGGCCGCGCATGCGGTTGGCCTCGTCGTCGCCGATAAACGTTTCCTTGGCGGGATCCCATTTCAGCGACCGGCCGCAGCGGTAGCCGATGATCACGAGGTGCCCGAGCGAGGCCGAGCGGTGCCCCAGTTCCTCGCTGCAACTGGGCTGGCGGCGCGAGCGGATGCACTCGAACCAGTTGGCGTGGTGGTTGTTCGACCCCATGTGCGGGTCGCGCACGGGCAGGTTCATTTCCTTGAAGATCTCGTCGGGGGCGCCCTCGACCTGGCCGCCGCCGTACATCGACGTAAGCCAGCCGCGCTCGCCCACAAAAAGGCCGCCGAAGTTGCCCGCCAGCCGCGCCGTGTCGGGCACGGCGTGGTACAGGCTCTTCACCTCGCCCCAGGACTCCACGTGGTGGAGCAGCGTGCCGTTGGCATATTTGCAAGTGAGCGTAGGATAGGCGCCGCCCGAGGGGTGCAGGATCTCCACGGGGCCGCTCTCCTCCATGCCCAGGGCGTACTGGATCACGTCGGCGGCATGTGCGTGGTAGTTCGTCACGGCGGCCACGCCGAAGTCCTCGCAGAAGGTCCACGGCACGACGCCCGGCATCGGGTTCCGATGATACGCGTGGTTGTAGGCGTGCCACGGGGCCGGGCCGACCCAGAGGTCCCAGTCGAGGCCGTCGGGCACCGGCTCGGCCGCAAGGTCGGGGTTGAACGGCACCATCGACGACTGGCCGGCGGCGGAGGTCTTGCCCCAGAGCGTGAAGACCGACTTGATCTTGCCCAGCCCGCCGCGCCGGACGAACGCGCATACCTCGCGGATCGTGGGCATCGAGCGGTACTGCGTGCCCGTCTGGAAGACGCGGCCGTAGCGGCGCACCGCCTCGACCAGCCGGCGGCCCTCCTCGATCTTCAGCGTGATGGGCTTCTCGCAATAGATGTCCTTGCCCGCGCGGGCGGCGGCGATCGAGAGCGGCGTGTGCCAGTGATCGGGCGTGACGATGACGACGGCGTCGAGGTCGGGCCTCGCGAGAACCTCGCGGAAATCGTTGACCGCATCGCAACCGCGGTACGTGCCGCGCGCCCGGTCGTCGGCGTAGGCCTCGTCGGCCACGCGCTTGCCCTCGTCGCGCCGCACGCGGTCGACGTCCGAGACGGCCAGGAGCTGCACGGCCGGATCGCTGACCAGGCGGCGGAGGTGCCCGGTGCCCATCATGCCGCGGCCGATCAGGGCCACCGTGATGCGTTTGCTCGGGGGCACCGCCCCGTCGGCCCCGCGCGACGAGGCCGGAACGATCCACGGTGCCGCGACGGCGGCGGAGGCCGCTGCGGCGCCGCGGAGGAAACCGCGCCGCGTCAACCGGCCGACGCCGGAGAACATCGGGTGCGAAAGGGGCTGCATCGTGGGCCTCACTTTGCCAGGTTCAGGCAGACCTTGTTAAAGAACTCGATGCTGCGAGCGATCTCGGGCATCGACTCATGCCAGTTATACGCATATTCAATCCCGAACATCGTGGGCGAGAGGCCCAGGCGGCGGACCTCGGCAATGAACTCCTCGGCCTTTCCAACGCCCGTGCCCCACGACACATCGTGGCCCTCGGGCGTCAACTCGTTCAGATCGTGCATGTGCACGGTGATCACGCGGTCCTTGAGCGTGCGCAGGCCCTGGATCGGGTCGATGCCGCTTCGCATCCAGTAGCCGAGGTCGGGGCAGGCGCCCAGGCGGCGGCTGCGCCCTTCGAGGGCCTTGAGCACGCCCTCGGGCTGCCAATAGACGGGCGAAAGTTTGCGGTCGTGATTGTGGATCGCCACCTTCAGGTCGTACTCGTCGCAGCACTTCGAGATCGTGTCGAGCGCCTCGGGCGCGGGCTCGGACATGAACGTCTCGATGCCGATCTTGCGCCCGAACTCAAAAACCTTGCGGCAACCCGCGGGGTCGCCGGGGATCGACTGGAGGAAATACGTGAGCAGCCGCACGCCGGAGGCATCGAGCTTCAGGCGGACCTCGCGCAGCTCGTCATCGGAGAGGTCGGGGCCGAAAAACTTGTCGATCTCGCGGCTGACCTTTTGGAAGCTCAGGCCGCCCATAAACGGCAGGCCAAGGGCCGCGGTCTTCTCGATCGCTTCAAAGAATGTGTATTTCTGGAATGTGTAGGCCTCGATGCCCAGGCGCCAGCCCAGCTTCTCCTGGGCGCGGAGGGCCGGCGTCAGGAGGCCGCTCGGGATCGTCGGGGCCGGAAGGTCGCCCAGGGCGAACTGGGCCGCCCCCAGGTAAAACTCCAGCATTTTCGGGTCCCAGAAGACGTATGGGTTGTGCGCGAACGCGCAGTAGAAGATGCGGCCGCGGCCATACGACCGCACCCACGCCAGCGCGTAGTCGTTGTCTTCGCGATACGCGCGGTCGTGCGGCTGGGCCGAGAGGTCGGTCTTCTCGGTGTCGATCGCCAGGAGCACGCGGTCGCGCTTGCGCGAGTACGTGCCCTGCGGGCGGAAGAACTCGTCGCGGAACTCGAACCCCTTGCCGCCGAACGGCCGGCAGAGCGGGTGATCGGGGTCATCGAGCTTGATCGTCACAAGCTCGGTGTTCGCGCGGTGGTACGCGCCGCGCATGCCCAGCATAATGGCGAACTCCGGCCAGTCCTCCTTCCCGCCCTCGGTCCAGCGCGTGAACGCGACCGACGTGCCGTGCACGCCCATCAGCCCGCCGCCGCCGTAGACGAACTCGAGCAGGCTCTGCCGCAAGGCCGGGTCCTCGAACAGGTTACCCACCGTGTTGTTGAGGAAGACCGCGTCGAACTGTTTCAGGCTCTCGGGGCGGAAGACGGCCGGGTCGCGGCTGATGACCGTTTCAAACGCCCCGGTCTTGCGGCCCATGAGCGTGAAGGCCAGGTTGGCCGTCGCGATGGAGCGGTGCCCGCCGTACTGGACGTTGAGGTCGAAGATGAGCAGCCGGCGGGCCTTGCGCGGCTGGGCCGGCGCCTTGGCCGGCAGCGCCGCCTCGACCTTGGCCCGCTCGTCGGCGTCGGGAACGGCTTCCGCCCCCGCAGTCAGGCCGATCCACGGCGACGCGAGCATGCCGGCGGCAGCCGTCGCGCCGGCCAGGAAGCCGCGCCGCGTGAGGCGGCCCGCGCGCTCCGCGGCGGAGGGGTGCGGGCCCTTCGGAGCAGCCGTTGTCGCGTTTTCCAGGCGGATGCGTCGTTTCATGGCCATGTGTAGCTCCTGAAGTCGTTCCCGTACGAGTTTAGCGTGGCTCTCTCCTGGTGTGTGCCACGGCGGGCCTTGCCCCGCCGTGCGGTGCGCCACTACCCGTTCGCACGGCC
>PMZT01000012.1 GCA_003170085.1 Planctomycetia bacterium
CGTTTGGGGTCTTTGTGCGCCTGCGGGTCGCCGGCGGGCCAGCGGTCGGGCAGGAAGTTGCGGATGTAAAGATACTCATGCGTCCGGATCGCCCGCGCGGGATACCCCAGGCACCCCGGCCGCGCGAGCCCGTGATGGCGTTCCCGCCCCGTGAACACGCGGTCGCGCCGGGGATCGACGCGGCCGGACTTGTCGCCCACGAGGAGGTCGAGGAAGCTGCGGCCGGTCATGTCGGACCCCGGCTTCAGGCCCGCCGCCTCGAGGAACGTCGGGGCGAAATCGCAGAAGCTGATGAAATCCTCGATCGTCCGCCCACCCTTGACCCTCGCGCCCCACCGCACGGCCAGCGGCTGCCGCGTGCCAATGTCGTACAGGTTCGTCTTTCCGCGCGGGAACGGCATGCCGTTGTCGCCCGTCATGACGACGATCGTGTTCTCAAGCTGCCCGGCCTTTTCGAGAAGCGCCATCATCTCGCCCGATTCGCGGTCGCACCGCTCGGCGGCGAAGTAGTAGTCGCACATGTCGCTGCGCGCCTCCGGCGCATCGGGCAGACACGCGGGCAGTTTGACCTCGTCGGCCTTGAGGCCGCTCTTCACGCCCGAGCCCTCCACGTACTTGCGGTGCGGATCGGTGCATCCGAACCAGAAGCAGAACGGCTTGCCCTTGGGCACGCCGGCAAAGAACTCCTCGAAACTCTTGTACCGGGGCCCCGCCGCATTGCGCGTGCGGCCGCCCGCCGCCTCCGACCCCGGCCCCCACCCCTTCCGGATCAGGCCGACGTGGTAACCCGCGGCCTCCAGGAGATCGGGATAGACGGGGAACTTCTTATCGAGCATGCTCCAAAGGTTGCCGCTTTCCTCCAGGCGATAGAACATCTGGCCCGTGAGGATCGACCCCCGCGACGGCGTGCACGACGGCGACGCACAATACGCGTGCGGAAAGAGGACGCCCTCGCGTGCCACGCGGTCGAAGACGGGCGAGCGGACGACCTTATCGCCCAAGGCGCCCGTGGACGGCCATCCCCAGTCGTCGCCAAGGCAGAAGAGGATGTTCGGCCGCTCGTCGCGCCCGGCAACGACTGCCGGCCCTGCGGCGGGGCTGCCGGCGGGCTGGGCCGAGGCCCCTCGCCCGGCCACGATGCCGCCCGTGATCGCCGCTCCCGTCACAGCCGCCGTCCGGAGAAACTCGCGCCTGCGCATGTGGCCCTCCTTGTTCCGCATTGAACGATTCCCGCGCCTTAGGTTTCAACCATCCGACCACGGAGAATGCCCTGTCAATCTACGGTAAACCGGCTGGGTCCGCAACCGTTCGTTTCCGCTTGTTCGGCTGCCGGGCAAACGCTAGGATGCACGCCGACGCGTTTCTCGACGGGCCTGCCCAGGAGACGACCATGCGTACGCTCGCGGTGATACCGGCCTTACTCGTGCTTCTGACGATTCCCTGCGCCGCCCGCGCCGCCGACGGCAAGCCGGCAAGTCCGCCCGCCAGTGCGCCCGCTCCGGATCAGACCGACCTCTTCGTCGCCGGGCGCGACGGGTATCACGCGTTTCGCATCCCGGCGCTCCTGGTATCGGCCAAGGGGACGTTGCTCGCGTTTTGCGAGGGCCGCCGCAACTCCACCTCCGACGCCGGCGCCATCGACGTCGTCCTCAAGCGCAGCCTCGACGGCGGCCGCACGTGGCAACCGATGCAAACGGTAGCCGCGGACGGGCCGAACACGGTGGGCAACCCCTGCCCCGTGGTCGACCGCGACACAGGGATAATCTGGCTGCCGCTCACGTGGAACCTCGGCTCCGACACCGAAGCGCAGATCAAGAAGAAGACCGCCAAGGCCTCGCGCGAGGTCTGGCTCACGAAGAGCACCGACGACGGCGCCACATGGACGAAACCCATCAACATCACTTCCACCACCAAGGACCCCGACTGGACCTGGTACGCCACCGGCCCCGGCGGCGGCATCCAACTGAAGAGCGGCCGCCTTCTCATTCCGTGCGATCATGCGCTGGCGGGGAGCCAGCTCTTCCGCTCGCACGCCATCTACAGCGACGATCACGGCGCGACGTGGAAGCTGGGCGGCGTCATCGGCGACAAGGTCAACGAGTGCCAGGCGGTGGAACTCGGCGACGGGCGGCTGATGATGAATCTGCGTAGCTACATGGGCCACCGCTGCCGCGCGGTCTCCTGGTCGAGCGACGGCGGCCTCACGTGGACGCCCGCGCAAGACGAGCCCGCGCTCATCGAGCCCGTGTGCCAGGCCTCGATCCTCCGCTTCGTGGACCCGCGCGACCCGGCGCACGGCCTGCTCGTCTTCTCGAACCCGGCCAGCACGAAGCGCGAGAAGATGACCGTGCGGCTGAGCCTTGACGAAGGGAAGACCTGGTCGATCTCGGCCCTGCTGAGCGCCGGCCCGTCGGCGTACTCGTCGCTGGCGGTCCTGCCCGACCAGCGGATCGGCTGCCTGTACGAGCGCGGCGAGAAGTCGGCCTACGAGAAGATCACGCTGGCCCTCTTCTCGCTCCAGTGGCTGACCGAGCCGCACTCGTCGGTGGATGCCGTGCCGTAGGGAGCCATTGGCAGTCCGGTTTCACCGCAGAGACCGCGGAGAAAAACAGAAACGGCCAAGAAAAAAGACCTCACCGCAGAGACCGCTGAGAACGCAGAGAGAAGAGGAAACAACAGAGAAGCTGGGTAAAAACAACAAAAAGAAGACTAAAACGGAGAAGCCCTGAAAACGAAGGGGAGAAAAACAGGCAATGCATAGACAGCACGGTTGCCGCCATCTTATCTTTTTTCGTTTTACCCCAGTAGTCCGTCTTTTCCGTTTTTCTCTGCGTTCTCCGCGGTCTCTGCGGTGAATCCGTTTCCGTTTTTCTCTGCAGTGAAACCGCGCGGCCGGCGACTATCCCCCGGCCAGGATCTCGCGGACGCGGTCGCAGTCGGCGGCCATCTGGCGCTTCAGCTCCTCGGGGCCGGAAAAGGTCTGCTGCCCGCGAACGCGGTCGATGAACTCCAGGGCCACCTGCTCGCCGTAAAGCTCGCCGTCGAAATCCAGGAGGAACGCCTCGACGACCAACGGGTGCTCGGCGTAAAACGTGGGCGCGCGGCCGATGCTGATCGCGGCCTTCTCGCGCCGCCCGCGCACAAGGACCCAGCCGGCATACACGCCCTCGGCCGGAACGAGGAACCGCGGCGCGTCGATGTTGACCGTCGGAAACCCCAGCCGCGCGCCGCGATGATGACCCTCGACCACCGTACCCAGGTAGTTGTACGGCCGCCCGAGGCACCGGGCCGCCTCGGCCACGTGCCCCTCGGCCAGGAGGCCGCGGATGCGGGTGCTCGAGACGCGTTCGCCGTCAACGAGGACGTCGCCGACGAACTCGACCTCGATGCCGCGCGGCCGTGCGAACTCGAGGACGCGCTCGCGGTCGCCGCCCCCCCCGGCGCCGAAGCGAAAATCGCCCCCCTCAACGATCGCATGGGCATCGAGCGCCCCGCCCACGATCCGGTCGAGAAATTCGCCGGGCGACATCGCCAGAAGCGCCGCGGGATCGCGCGGCCAGATGACCGCGCCCACGCCAAGGCTGCGCATCAGGTCCAGTTTCTGCCCGAATGTCTGGATCAGCGCCGGGACCTCCTGCGGCCGCAGGATTTCGAGCGGGTGCGGGTGGAACGTGAAGATAACCGCCTCGGAGCCGGCGGCGCGGGCACGCTCGACCACACGGCCGAGAACCTTCTGGTGCCCCAGGTGGACGCCGTCAAACACGCCCACCGAGAGCACGCCGCCGCGGTAGCGGGGATCGATGTCGTCGAAATCGCGAATGAGTTCCATGGGTTGCCCGAGTCCTATGCCCTTCGCATGCCCACGCGAACAGCAGCGTGGGCATGCCACCCTTCCAATAGTCCTTCAGTAAGCGTACGCAAACGAGTTTCAGCGTAACCAGCCCGAAGCGTATAGGGCCAGCAGAATCTGCACGGCGATGAGCGTGCAAGCGGTGAAGTTTGCGAGCATGTGCGCCACCGGCAGCGCTCGCCGCCGGCCGGCCGGACGATAGAGGAGATACACGCCGATGACCATCCCCACGAAGTAGATCGCGCCGATCGCGATCGCCAGACGTTCGTGCCACACCCACAGACCCGCCGGCTCGACGCCGAGGATGTACTCGGCCATCAGGAACCCGTAAACGATCCCGACGCAGAGCATCGCGTAATACACGGTGCCCGTCCACCGGTGCACGCGGAGGGTGTAGCGGCCGGGCAGGAAGCTCTTGCCGCCCTTCATGGTCGCGCGGAGGAGGCCAAGGTACCCCGACCACGTGCCGACGGCAACGGCGGCGAGCATCCACAGGGCATGTATCCATACGGCAGTTGACACGGGTTGTCACTTCCTTTCGAACTCGATGCCGTCGCCGGCATCCGGATCGCCAATGATCGCGTGCACCAGGTACGGCGGCTTCTGGCGGCGAAGGAAAAGCTCGCTACCGTAGCCGCCGCCCGCGAACCACGGCGGCCGGTCGAACTCCAGGCCCAGCGCCCACCACTCCTGGTGCTTCGTCACCCGCCACTTGCCCGGCGCGGACTCGAACGTCTTCTTGCGTTCACGGTCGAAGAACACGCGCCAGCAGTCGGGCATGCCAGTCATCGTGAACGTGCCGTCGGCCCGGAACTCGAGCGCCGGCGGCGCCGCAACGTCGTAGCCCTGCGCCTTCAGCCACTCGAGCGACCGGGCGTTCGCCGTCCAGATACCGATTATATCCTTTTCATCGGGCTGCGCGCGTGTGTACTCGTTGTAATAGGGGTCGCCCTGGAACATGAAGCAGCCGCCACCCGAGAGGGCGAGCGACGCCGCAATGATCACGAGTGGACGCATTTCACTGCCCTTCCCGTGGGCGGTCAGGCCGATTTCTCGAACGCCTGCAACTCCAGCGTATACCGCCGAAGCAGCCACAAGGGAATGAACCCGAAAACGCCGAACGAGCAGTCGATCAATTGCCAAAACCACGGAATGCCCCGCACATGCCCAAACCCCAGGGCCATCGGAAAGACCAGCACGCACGCCATCATGCCGAACGTCACGATCCAGGAGTTCCGGACCGGGTCGCGCCACACGCCGATGAACAGGATGCCCAGGAGGACGTGCGAGAACGCGAGCCAGTCGAAGCCGTACGCCATAAACGGATACCGCGCCGCCGTCTCGTGGATGCCTTCGCGCACGAACGCCACCCAGTGCAGCACGCCCGCGCAGGCACCGGGGTCGGCTCCGGGGGCAAGGCCGACCGCGCGGGCCATGAGGTCCGATTCCCACTCGATCGGAATGGCCGTCAGGCCGGCGCCGACCAGCGCGACGATGAAGAACGCCGTCATCGCCCGGATACGCCGGAGCAGCACGCCCTGTCTCGGTGAGCGGTCCATGACGGTGGCTCCTTCCATCAGAACCTCGCACGGACACCGCCCGACCCCGCAGGCTTTCCGGCCAGCCGATTCAGGCAAAAAGGACGGGCCCACCGAAGCAGGCCCGTCTTAATATCACATTCAGGTATGCCAATTCAATGGGCTGCTAGGCCGTGACCTTATCCATCTCGGCCACCTTGGCCTCGGCGTCCAGTGCGAACTGCGGCACAGCGACTTCCGGCCAGAACTTCCGCATGTTCGCCGCGGCAACCGCCTGGATGCGGATGATCTGACTCGCGCCCTCGGCGGCGCGGAACAGGTGGCGGAACCGGCCCTGCGGCTTCAGGTACTCTTCCGCCGGCTTCCAGCCGTCCTTCGGGGCGCGGCGGGCCTTGGTCACGCCGTTGATGATCTCGTACAGCGGATACAGGCACGTCTCGAAGGCGAGCTTGGCCATGTCGATCGTCTTGGCCGGATCGCTCTTCCACCCCAGCGGGCAGACCGAGTGAACCTGGAGGTACTTCGGGCCGCGGATGGCCATGGCGCGCTTCACCAGGCCGCCCAGCTCGCGGTAGTAACCGCACGAGCCGATGCCGACATACGGAATGCCGTGGGCCGCCATGATCTGCGGCATGTCCTTCTTGCACCGGTCGTTGCCGAACGAGACCTTGCCGGCGGGGCTCGTGGTCGTGTCGGCGTTGAACGGCGTCAGGCCCGACCGCTGCACGCCGGTGTTCATGTAGGCTTCGTTATCCCAGCAGACGTACAGGAAGTCGTCGCCGCGCTCGGCGGCGCCCGAGAGGCACTGGAGGCCGATGTCGGCCGTGCCGCCGTCGCCGCCGGTGGCCACGACGCTGACCTTCCCCAGCAGGCCCTTGTGCTTCAGGGCGTAGTAGACGCCCGAGGCTATGGCCGCCGAGTTCTCGAACAGGCTGTGAAGCCACGGGGCGTTCCACGAGCTCGTGGGGTAGCGCGACGTGAAGATCTCGCTGCACCCGGTGGCGTTCGTGAAGATGACGTTCTTGCCGCAGGCCTGGAGGACGAGGCGCATGGCGAGCGCTTCGCCGCAACCCATGCACGATGTGTAACCGGGCTTCAGTACGCGGTCGTTGTAATTAAACTCCACGGTTCATCCTCCGTTTCAATTGTCCCTGCGCTGCTTGAACCTCTGTTGCCAAAGCGATTCCGCACACTCGGCAAGAAAATCGCCTAAAGGGCACGCCAAGTCTCTCAGTTCTTCCGTGGTGGCCGGAAACTTGTCAAATTCATCACCCGATGACGGATAACGCAACTCCTGAGTCTTCGCTTCAACTTGTGCGAGCTTACGAATACGCTGGTCGGCATCATCAAGCGAAATCTTGATGCTATGGCCAATGTTATTCTCTATTGCGTACCGGGCCTCACCCCAAAGTCTCTCCAAGCTATGCGTCCTGGGGAAACTACTTTCTTCCCCGGCCAGGCGCCTTCCTAACAGAATCACGACCTTGAGCAAGAGCTCTATGTGATGCCGGTACAAATTGCCAACTGCATATCTCTGGTCTGCCCACGGGCAGGCCCCAAGCCCTATTGAGCTAATGTGCTTGATAAACTTCTGGTCGTCCAGGCTCGCCTTGTCGCTTCCTCCGATGCCCAGACCGTGCTCGACGACAGTGTGACCCGCCCTGCGAAACGCCGCTGAGCGGAAAAGAAGTTTTCTGATCTCGGTCGCGTAATCAGATAATGAGCCGCCATCCTCGCATATCAGAGCGCTCTCAGGCCACGGGAATCGCTCAGATTGCCGCTTCTGGCGACTGCTCATACACCTTACCCTCTTTGGCCGCCTCGTAAATCACGGTATTGGGCGTATCCGCCCAATCGTTGAAGACTCTTTCGCTGACGACCAGAATGTCCGCAATCACCCTGGCCGGCCGCAGCGCCTCGCGCAACCGAACCGCCTCGGCGTAGCGATCCTCGACCCGCGGCTCGACCACCAGAAAGTCCAGGTCGCTGTCGGGCCGCGCGTCGCCGCGGGCATACGA
>PMZT01000236.1 GCA_003170085.1 Planctomycetia bacterium
ATGAAGTTCTTCAGCCGGCGGGCCTTGACGTTGAAGTAGCCCGCGGGGCGGATGACCTCGGCCAGGCGGTCGACCGGCACGGCCTCGAGCGCTGCGGGATTGAGGAGGTTCTCGCGTTTGAGGTTGGCGATGGCCCGCTCGACGTTCTTCCAGTTGGTGTTTTGCGTCAGGATGGCGCCGATGACGACCTCGAAGGGCGTCTCGGCCGGCCACCAGTGCCGCGGGCCGTAGGCGTTGAACATCGCCTCGTAAAACGCACGGAGTTTTTCGTTGGTTCGCATGACGGTCTTGATTCACCTCGGCAAATGGCGCGCCCCGGCAGCCCAAAGACTATGGCGATAGAGATTAGCTGCCCGCCGTTCGATTCGCAATCCGCAATTTGAAATTTGAGATCTGCGATCTGAAATTTGAAATCTGAAATCGCAATCTGAAATCTGAGATCCGAGATTCGCAATCCGCAATCCGCAATNNCGCAATTCGCAATCCGCAATCCCGCCCGCACTTTTGCCTTGAGTCGCCGCCCCAGACTGCTAAAGTCCCGCCATGCCGCGCGCACGACGTTCCAAGAAGGCCGCCGCCCCAGCCTCGGCCGAGCCCGCCGCCCGGCTCCTGCGAGGGCCGGAAGCAGCGCGCCCGCTGGCCAGCCTCATCTTCCTCGCCCCGTGGCTCCTTCTGTACGTGGTCGGCTTGGTGTGGGTGCGGCCGGACCTTGCCGCCGGGGCCGACATCCTCCTGCGGGAACTGCTGACGCTGTTCGGCGTTTCGGGCGCCCTGGCCCCGACGTGGCTGGCGATCATCGTCCTGGTGCTCTGGCACCTCCTCCGGCGCGACCCGTGGAAGATTTCGTGGGGCCTCCTGGGGCTGATGGCGGCCGAGACGCTCCTCCTGGCCGTGCCGCTCTTTGCCCTCGAGCGGGTCTTCCACGCCTTTTCGCACGGCGGGTGGACGCTGGCCCTGGCGTCGCACGCTGCAACCCACGGCTCGCCCCTCCCCGCCGCAGGCCCGCCGGGGTGGGGCGGGCCTTCGGCGTGGCTCGAGGCCGTCATGACCAGCATCGGTGCGGGCATCTACGAGGAACTCCTGTTCCGGTTGCTGATGGTCGGCGGGGCGCTCTTCCTCCTGCGGACGGTCTTGAAGGATGATTCGCCCGGCGCCAAGGTCGCCGTGATCCTGATGGCCGCCGCCTTGTTTGCGGGCGCCCACGTGCTGGGCGATCCCAGGAACTTCAGGTGGCTGAGCTTCCTCTTCCGCACGGCGGCGGGCATCTACCTCGGCTTCGTCTTCCTGTACCGCGGGTTCGGCATTGCGGCCGGCGTCCACATCGTTTTCGACCTCGTGGTCAAGGGCGCCGCGGCCCTGAACGACGGCGGATGAGCCGCCGGCGCGGCGCGGGCGGCGTGTGTCGGCGTGTTGACTTTCGCACCGCTCGCGGCCAGACTGTGGCACGTCCACGGTCAGGATCAGCCACCAAGCCGGACCCGTTGAGGAGATTCATGGCATGTATGCTCGAAAAGTGACCCGGAAGTTCCTTGCCCTGCTGCTCGTGCTCGGCCCGATGGCCTCGTGCGCGATCGGGGCCGAGTACATTCACGAGCGGGGCGGCTGCCCGCAGGCCTTCGCCAAGTTCGTCGACAGCCAGAAGACCGCCACGTACACCAAGATCACATACTTTGGCGGATCGATTACGGAGGGGGTCGGCGCGAGCAAGCCGGAACTCTGCTACCGCGCATTGACCTCGCAGTACCTGCGCCAGGAGTTCCGCGGGGCCACGCTGGCCGAGAACAACTCGGCGTTCGCCGGCACCGGCTCGTGGGTGGGCGCCTTCCGCACAACGACCGACGCGCTCTACGGCGGGGCCGCCCTGGTGTTCGTCGAATTCGCCGTGGACGACGCCGACGCGCCGGAGTCGCAGGTCTACGCCTCGATGGAAGGCATCGTGCGCCAGATCATCGCCCGCGATTCATCCACCGACATCGTGTTCCTCTACACGCTGGCCCGCAACCACGTGGACGCCTACCGCGATGGGAAGCTCCCCGACCGCGTGGCGTGGCACGAGAAGATCGCCGAGCATTACGGCATTCCCAGCGTGAACCTGGGGCAGTACGCGGCCGAGAAGATCCTTGCCGGCCAGCTCACGTTCGACGAATTCTCGAAGGACGGCGTTCATCCGACCGATAAGGGCTATGCCCTGTACTTCGAGGCGCTCAGGCCGTTCCTCGACCGCTGCAAGGCGGCCACCCAGCAACCCGGCACGCCCGCGAAACACAAGCTCCCCAAGCCGTACGGTGCAGCGCCCATGGACAAGGCACAATGCGTGCCCTACGAGTGGGCCACGCTCGAAGCCGGCTGGAAGGCCGGCCAGCGCAGCCCGGTGAGCCGATTCCTGCACATCCTGGAATGCGACCGGCCCGGGCCGATGCTCACGCTACGGTTCAAGGGCACGCAGGTGGGGTACGCCGGCGTGGTCGGCCCCGACACGGGCGACCTGGAGTCCTCGATCGACGGCGGCCCATGGAAGCCGCAGGCCAACTTCGACGCCTCGTGCCAGGACGCCGCGCCTCGGCTGCACGCCCGGCCGATCGCCACCGGCCTCGACCCCGCCCAGTCGCACGAATTGCGGTTGCGAGTAGCCGAGCAGAAGCCGGCCCAAAGCCAGGGCCGCATGGTCCGCATCGCGTACCTGCTGGTCGATGGCGAGGCCGAGGACCCGTTCCGCGGGCTCGACCCGTTGCAACGGATCGACGCGATCTACGCGCGCATGGACCCGCTGAAGTACGCGCCCCCCGCCGATCGCCGGCAGAATCTCGACGGCACGATGCGCCGCCTGCGCGAGGGCCCCACGCTGAAGATCGTCATGCTCGGCGACAGCATCATGGGCGACACCTCGTCGTCGCGGTACGAACTCCTGCTGGAGCGGATGTACCCGAAGTGCAAGATCGAGGTCGTCCGGTCGCTGCGCGGATCGACCGGCTGCTGGTACTACAAGCTCGACAACCACGTGGAAGAGTACGTGCTGAAGCACAAGCCGGATTTCCTGATGATCGGCGGCATCAGCCAGCGCGAAGACGTCGATTCGATCCGCGAGGTGATCAAGCAGGTGCGGGAGAAGCAGTCGCCCGAGGTCCTGCTCCTGACGCCGGCCTTCGGTGCGACCCGCGATAAACACATCAAGGAATGGACGTTCGAGATCAAGCCTGACGGCACCGATTACCGGGCCCGCCTCCAGCGGCTGGCCGCCGAGGAGAAATGCGGCTTCGTCGACATGACCGGCCCCTGGTGGCGCTACGTGCAGGAATCGGGCAAGGATTATGGCTGGTTCCAGCGCGACGCCGTCCACGCCAACGATCGCGGCTTCCAGATTCTGGGCCGGACCCTGGAGAAGTTCTTCGCCCCGTGAGGCGCGGGCCAAGAGTACTCGCAGTCTGAGGATTTCCGCAGTAAATCGCGGGGCCAACCGCGAGTTCCACTTCGTTCTCCCTTGCAGTCCGCGCGAAGAACGCGCTATAATCGAGTTCTGGCGTAACCCGTGTTGAAGAAGGGATGTGCGATGAATCCACCGATTGCCGGGAGCGTGCCCGAAACGGCCAAGGCCAAGTTGACGCATTGCGGCCGGCCGATTCCGCCCCTCAGGCGCGGCCTCCCGAAAATAGTCGAGTCGATGTGCCCGGAGTGCATGCGCCTCCTGCCCGCCCGCCTGTACGAGCACCAGGGCCAGGTGCGGATGGAAAAAACATGCCCGGACCACGGCCGTTTCGAGGATATCTACTGGGGCGATGCCCGGCTTTACCTCAAGGCCGAGGAGTATCACTACGCCGACGGCGAGGGCGTCTCGAACCCCAACACCGAGGCCACGAGCCAGTGCCCCAACCAGTGCGGCCTGTGCGCCGATCACGCGTCGAACACCGCCCTGGGGAACATCGACCTCACGAACCGCTGCAACCTGAAGTGCCCGATCTGCTTCGCCAGCGCCGATGCCGCCGGCTACGTTTACGAGCCTACGTACGAGCAGGTCCTGACCATGCTGCGCACGTACCGCGCCATGCGGCCGTCACCGGCAAAGGCCGTGCAGTTCTCGGGCGGCGAGCCCACGTTGCACCCGCACTTCCTTGAGCTCATGCGCGAGGCCCGCAAGATGGGTTTCTCGCACACGCAGATCGCCACGAACGGCATCCGGTTCGCCCGCGAGCCGGACTTCGCGAAACGGTGCGAAGAGGGCGGCCTGCACGACATCTACCTCCAGTTCGACGGCATCACCGACGACGTGTACGTGAAGACGCGCGGGCGGCCGCTCCTGGCCGAGAAGATGAAGGCCGTCGAGCGGATCATGGCCACCGACATGAAGATCGTTCTCGTGCCCACGATCGTCCGGGGCGTGAACGATGGCCAAGTGGGCGACATCGTCCGGTTCGCCCTCGACCGGATCCAGACGATCGCGGGCATCTCGTTCCAGCCGGTCGCGTTCACCGGCCGCATCTCGACCGATGATCGCCTGCGCCAGCGCTACACGCTGACCGACCTCGCCAAGGACGTGGCCGCCCAGACGGGCATCTCCGACCCATACGAGGACTGGTACCCGCTGGCGTGCGTGCAGCCGTTCACGCGGCTGGTGGCGGCGATCCGCGGCGAGGCGAACATCGTCCTGTCGTGCCACCCGCACTGCTCGCTCGGCACGTATCTCTTCATTGGCAACGACGGCCGCGCGGTGCCCGTGCCGCAGTTCTTCAACCTGAAGGGCCTGCTGGACGACATGTGGCTGCTGGCCGGCAAGGCCGAGGTCAGCCGCATCAAGTTCTTCCAGAAGGCGCAGGCGTTCCTGGCCCTGCGGCGCCACTGGCGGCAGGAAAACGCCCCGGCCGGGATGACCTTCGAGGGCTGGCTGCACACGCTCAACGGCATGGTCGATAAGAACGTCGGCCGCGGCGCCGCGGGCAAGAAGACGTTCCGCAGCCTGCTGGTGGCCGGCATGCATTTCATGGATCGCTACAATTACGAGACCGACCGCGCCCGCCGGTGCGTCATCCACTACGCCGACCCCGACGGCAAGCTGTACCCGTTCTGCACGTACAATTCCGGACCGGTGTACCGGCAGCAGGTGGAGCGGAAGTTCGCCATGACGCCCGAGGAGTACGTGAAGCGGCAGGCGGAGTGATTCGCCGTTCGGTTTAACTGCCCGTCGCGTCGAAGACCCGCCGTGGCGAAGCGGGTAGACTGCGACCGCGGAGAAAGATTCAAAGCGGGAGATATGGTTTTTAAGACGAAATCCCTGCTCGCCTTTGCGCTCCTTGCGTCCTTTGCCGTGAGCGCCGCCGGCCTGGGTTGCGGCAACCTGTTCCGCCCGGCGCCTCCGCGCAAGCCGCGGCTCTACTGCGTCGAGGGCCGCGTTCTCGACGCCGAGACCCGCCAGGGCCTTTCGCAGGTCCGCGTGCGACTGGCCGCCCAGATCCCGACGTCAGGCGGCACGCGCACGCTCACCGCGTACGCCGTGACGCGCGACGACGGCTCGTATGAGGTGGAACTGGGCGAGGCGTTCGACGTGGTCCGGTCGGCCCAGGCGATCCGCCTCGACGTCTACACGCCCGGCTACCTGACGTCGGGCCAGGACATTCCGCCGCCCGACAAGAACGAACGCGTCTACAAGCTCGACGACATCGTGCTCGTCGTCGGCAAGCTCCCGGCCCCCGCCAACCCGGTCATCCCGGGCTACACGCCCAAGCCGTCGCGCATGAAGCCGCTTCCGTGGAAGTAGCGTGGCGCCGCCTACCCCGCGTACAGCCGGCCTTCGTCGACCATCGCCAGGTAGTTGTCGAGCGGAATGTAGTTGGTGACCGAGTTGCCCGTGCCCAGGCAGTACCCGCCGCCGGGCAGGCAGATGTCGAGCGTCTCGCGGACGCGCCGGCGAATGGCGGGCTCGTCGCTGCGGCAGAGGAAATCGATGTCGATGCCCCCCAGCAGCGCGATCCGCCGGCCGTACGTGTGCTTCACGTCGCGGACGTCCTCGATCGTGTCCTCGAAGCTGTGCTTCGCGTCGATCTTCACGTCGTCCACCAGGTCGTCCATGATGCTCGTGAGCTTGCCGCAGGAGTGCAGGAGATACGGCCGCCCGGCGGCGTGGGCCATGGCGGCCTGTTCGCGGTGGCCCGCAAGGACAACCTCGCGCATGTCGGGCGGCGCCAGGAGCGGCCCCGTCTTGAAACCCATGTCGTCGCTCGCGAAGACGGCCTTCACGCGGTCGAACTCGAGCATCCGGGCAAGAACCCCGCGGTACAGTTCCCTCAGGCGTTCGGCTATCGCCCGCACGAGGTCGCGCTGATCGTACAGGGCGTAGCACAGCGTTTCGTAGCCCATCAGCCACGCCAGGTACTCGGCAAAGTGCGCGGTGCCGCGCGCAAGAATGCACATGTCATCGGGCAGGTTCCTGCTGAACCACTCGAGTTCTTGAGTGGCCTCGGGCGCGCCCGGATCGGGCCACGGAAACTTCTCGAAGTCCTCCCACGTCATGATAGGCCCGCGATGCTCATCCTGAAACGACCGGCCGCCGTCGCGCTTCAGGCCCGCCGTGTCCTCCACCTTGGCCGTGAAGAGCGGGAGGTCCAGCCCCAGGAGCCGCGCGGGCACGTAGTCGAAGCCGCAGAAGCGGTTGACGGCGATCAGGCGTTTGCGCTCGTAGTCGGGGTCGTCGCGGCCGACGCCGTCCATCAGGCCGAAACGGTCGGCGATGGCCTGCGCGATCTCGGCGTCATGAAAAAGTTCGAGGTGATGGACACGACGCGGCGTGCCCGCGCGGCGGATGTTGGCCAGGAGGGCTTCCCAGTCGGGCTTCGGCGGCGATTCCAGTCCGCGGTAACGTTGCACAGGGCCAGGCCTTTCTAGCGATACAACTGAGTAGTGATCATGCGCAGCAGGCCGGAAGGCCACCGCGCAAAGGCTCCGGTAGTGCGCGGGTACGGAGCGGTTGTCAGCCCCACGCATGCGTGGGGAAAAAATCCCCCGGCAAGCACATGTTTAGCGTTACTGCCTATGGCAGCGTTNNGCCACGACGAAGTCCCGCCGTGGCGGGGCGGGTCTTCGGCAATGCCGGGGGCTTACGTGCCCTCTTGGTTCAACTGGACGGGCATGGTCACAAACGGAACGCCCAGGGCCGAGAGGCGCCGCTGGAGCGAATACGTGACGTCGTTGTGGAGCCACCGCGTGGTCAGCGAGTCGTGCGGCAGGATAAGCTGGCCCACGAAGAAGACCGACTGCGGGTACTTCGCGATGATGTCGGGCGCCAGGCGGGCCACGTCGTCCACAACATCGGTGCCCACGGCCACCTTGGCGTCGGCGGCGCGACCGTGCTGGTGCACCAGGCTGACATAGCGGTCCACCTCGGACCAGACGTGCTGCTGGAGTTGGTTGACGGCGGCGGCGCCCTTGAAGTTCCCCGCGTCGATGACGCCCACCATGACGAAGATGAAGTTCTTGAACTCGCCGCCAAAGAGCTTCAGCACGCTCGCCAGCACCTGAAGGCCCAGGCCGCTGTACCCGTTGACCAGGATGACCGCGGTCTTGGCCTTGGGGTCCATCGGGGGCGCCGCCGGTCGCCGCGGCGACTTGCCTTTCGTCTCCTCCTGCAGCGCGATCGGGCCGGTGGGATCCCACAGGATCCGCGTGATGGCCACGAGGTTCCACTGCTGGATCAGGCGCTCCATCGACCGGTAGTGGTAGCGGATGAGCGACGCGCCCACGATCAGCGTCGTGGTGACGAGCAGCGTCACCCAGCCGCCGTCGAAGAACTTGGTCACGGTGACCCAGAGCAGGATGAGCATGGACAGAGCGAGGCCGATACCGTTGATCGCGAGCTTGCCTTGCCAGCCCTTGGGCTTGGCGTCCGCCGACCACCAGTGCCGCACCATGCCCGCCTGCGACAGCGAGAACGTGATGAAGACGTTGATGCTGTAGAGCACCACGAGGTAATCGACCGAGCCACTGGCCAGCAGAATCGTAGCCAACGAGGCGCCGCCCATGATCAGGATGCCGTTCCGCGTCACCAGGCGGTCGCTCAGGCCGGACAGCCACGTGGGAAACCAGCGGTCCTTGGCCATGCTGGCGAGCACGCGCGGCCCGTCGAGGAAGCCCGTCTGTGCCGCGACGAAGAGCAGCGCCCCCTCCGACAGGAGCGTCAGGACGACAAAAGCATACCTCAGGTGCGACGGCCAGCTTCCCGTTACCATCTCCAGCAGCACGGCGTTCAGCGTCTTGCCCGGCGACGCCAACAGCAAGGCGTTCAGCGTCTTGCCCGACGAATCCTCGACGTTAAACAGCAGGTACGCCAGCATCAGCCCCACCACCGTGACGGCGAGCGAGACCGACATGTACCGCATCGTCCGCTTGCCGGTCTCGACGCGCGGCTCTCTCAGGATCGGCAGGCCGTTCGAGACGGCCTCGATGCCGGTGTACGTGCCGGCGCCCATGCTGTAAGAACGCAGCACGATGAACACGAGGCCCCAGAAGCCGACGCTGGAGACGGTATTGTGTACGTCGGTCTGTACCGAGCGGGCCAACGTGCCCATCTGGGACACGTGCGTGAACAGTCCATAGAGAATCACGAACACGTGCGTCGCCAGAAACGTCAGGAAAACCGGGACCAGGGGGATCACCGATTCCTTCACCCCCCTCATGTTGAGCAACATCATCAGAATGACGATGGTTACGGCCAGCTCGAGCTTGTATTCGTGCCAGGGAAGCGGCAGAAAGCTGAAGATCGCGTCGGCGCCGCTGGAGATGGAGACGCAAATGGTCAGCACGTAGTCGATCAGCAGCGCCGCCCCCGACACCACGCCCGCCGTCGGGGAGAGCAGCCGGCTGGCCACGACATAGCCGCCGCCGCCCGTCGGAAACAGCGCGATGATCTGCGAATAGCTGATGCAGATGATCACCACCGTCGCCGCGGTCATCACCGCGATGAACACTGCCAGCGGCGGGTGGGCGAGCAGCACCTTGTAGGCCTCCTCCGGGCCGTAGCAGGACGAGGACAGGCCGTCGGCGCCCAG
>PMZT01000295.1 GCA_003170085.1 Planctomycetia bacterium
GCCTCGGCCAGGACCTCCTCGGGCGTGCGAAAGGTGCGGACCTCGCGGCAGCCGGCGGCAAGGGCGGCAACGATGGTCGTTGTGGCGCGAATGGCGTCGATCACCACGGCCGTGGCCCCGGCAAGATCGACGTGCGCCCGCGCGATCGGCTCGAACAGGACGGAAATGCTGGGTGGTTCTTTCACTCGGGAATCGCCTCGTAGATTTCGATAAGCTCGCGTAGCGGACCCGCCGCTCCCGCGACGGGCTCGACAAGCTCGCCAACCTTGTGCATGGTAAACCAACACGCGGGGGCATTCAAGCGCGAGCCGCGAGTTGGCGCCGCCAGATTCTTCCCATTTCGGCCCGCAGCGGATACTATGCTCGTTTACCGTTATGGCCGGACACGNNGTAGGGGCACCCCCATGTGGGTGCCCTGGAGCGGCTGGAAAAGTGCGCCGTCGTATTGAACGAGAATCTCTGGCAAAAGGGGCAAGGCATGGCGTTTCCAAAAAACTTCGTCTGGGGTGCCGCCGCGGCGTCGTACCAGGTTGAGGGCGGGGCCCGCGATGACGGGCGCGGCCCGAGCGTCTGGGACATGCTCTGCCGCAAGCCCGGCGCCATCTGGAACGGCCAGTCGGGCGACGTCGCGTGCGACCATTACCACCGCTGGCGCGAGGACGTGGGGATCATGAAGGCGATCGGCCTCCGGGCCTACCGCCTCTCGATCTCGTGGCCGCGCATCATGCCCGACGGCACGGGCCAGGTGAACGCGAAGGGCCTGGACTTCTACGATCGCCTGGTCGATGCGCTTCTGGCCGCCAAGGTCACGCCGTTCGTCACGCTCTTCCACTGGGATTACCCGTACGCCCTGTACTGCCGCGGCGGCTGGCTGAACCGGTGCAGCGCCGACTGGTACGCCGAGTACGCCACGGCGGTCGTCGCGCGGCTGGGCGACCGTGTGCGGCACTGGATGACGCACAACGAGCCGCAGTGCTTCGTGGGCCTGGGGCATTACGACGGCCGGCACGCCCCCGGCGACAAGCTCGGCTGGGCCGAGATTCTCAGGATCGCCCACCACGCGCACCTGGCGCACGGCAAGGGCGTGCAGGCGATCCGGGCGGCCTCGCCGGGTAAGTGCGCGGTGGGCCAGGCGCCGGTGGGGGTCGTCAAGATTCCGGCCAGCGACTCGCCCCGCGACATCGCCGCGGCCCGGCGCGAGATGTTCTCGGTCTCCGGCCACAGCGTCTGGAATAACACGTGGTGGATGGACCCGATCTTCCTGGGCCGGTACCCCGCCGACGGCCTGAAGCAGTACGCCGCCGACATGCCGCGCGTCGAGCCGGGCGACATGGAGACGATCCACCAGCCGCTCGATTTCTTTGGCGCCAATATCTACAACGGTGTTCACGTCCGCGCCGGCAAGGGCGGCCGGCCCGAGGTCGTTCCCGAGCCTCCCGGCCACGCCCTCACGGCCTTCAAGTGGCCCGTGACGCCCGAGGCCCTGTACTGGGGCCCGCGGTTCTTCTACGAGCGGTACAAGCTGCCCATCTACATCACCGAGAACGGCCTGTCGTCCAACGACTGGCCGGCGCTGGACGGCCGGGTGCACGACCCGCAGCGGATCGATTTCACGACGCGGTACCTGCGCGAGCTCGAGCGGGCCGTGCGCGACGGCGTCGACGTGCGCGGGTACTTCCACTGGTCGATCATGGACAACTTCGAGTGGGCCGAGGGATTCAAAGAACGCTTCGGCCTCGTCCACGTGGATTATGTGACGCAGAAGCGCACGCTGAAGGATTCGGCGTACTGGTACAAGCGGGTGATTGCGACGAACGGCAAGGCCCTGCGCGCGTGATTCGCCGGGCGTAATCGTAGGGGCACCCCCATGTGGGTGCCCTGAAGTTGTCACAAACGCTGCTATGGGCATAACATCGAGCCAAAGGAGTTGTCATGCCTCGCACCATGGTCATCAACGTGGCCGGACTGGGGGAATCGCTCATCGCTGAGATTCCGTCGCTCGTCGCGCTGGCCGGGCGCGGCGTACGGCTGGGCCTCGAGCCCGTCCTGCCGGCCGTCACGTGCCCCATGCAGGCGACGCTGACGACCGGCGAGCCCCCCGCGCGGCACGGCATCATCGCCAACGGCCTTTACCTCTATGACACGGCCGAGGTGCGGTTCTGGGAACAGTCGGCCCACCTCGTGAACGCGCCGAGGGTGTGGGAGCTGCCCTTACAAGCCGGGAAGAAGAAGGCGCCGCCAAAGGTCGCGATGCTCTTCTGGCAACAGAGCCTCTACGGCTCGGCCGACATCGTTATTTCGCCCAAGCCGATCCACGGTCCCGGCGACCAACTCATCCAGGATTGCTACTCGAAGCCCGGCGACCTGTACGCCCGCCTCGCGGCCGGCGAATCGTCGCTCGAGCCGGGCAAGCCGCGCGGCCCGTTCAACCTGATGCACTACTGGGGTCCGATGGTCAACATCGGCTCGAGCCGCTGGATCGCCGACGCCTCGATCGCCGTGTGGCGTAACGAGAAGCCCGACCTCATGCTCACGTATCTGCCGCATCTGGATTACAGCGGCCACCGCGCGGGGCCAGACACGGACCCGCACAAGGCGGCGGCGCGGGAACTGGAACCCCTGCTGGCGGCCCTGATCCAGGCGGCGGAGGCCGATGGCGGTCGGGCCATCGTCCTCTCGGAGTACTCGTTCGTGCCCGTGAAGCGCCAGGTGGCGATCAACCTGGCCCTGCGCGAGGCGGGCCTGCTGTGCCTCCGCGAGGTGGCCGGCGCCGAGTACCTTTACCCCGGCGACTCGCGGGCCTTTGCGATGGTCGATAACCAGATCGCACACATCTACATGCCGCAGACCCGCGACCTCGACGCCGACACCCGGCGCGTGAAGCATCTCCTTGAGAAGCTCGACGGCGTGGGCGAGGTCCTCGACGCCGAAGGCAAGAAGGCCCGCAGCCTCGATCACGTCCGTGCCGGCGAACTCGTGGCCCTGGCGGCCCCCGACGCCCACTTCGTTTACTACTGGTGGCTCGACGAGGCCAAGGCGCCGCCGTTCGCCCGCACCGTGGATATCCACTCGAAGCCCGGCTTCGACCCGGCCGAGCTTCTTATCGACATGGCCAAGCGGTGCATTCCGCTCACGGCCCAGGGGATCCGCGGGTCGCACGGCCTCGTGCCCGAGAGCGGCGCGGGCTGGGGTGTGTACCTGGATTCGCATCCGCCCAAGGCCCTTGCCGGCCGCAAGAGCCTCCGCGCCACCGAGGTGGCGCACCTGCTTGTATAATAATTGCGGATTGCGAATTGCGAATTGAAACGGCACCAGCACATCGCTTTTTCAAATCCGCAATCCGCATTCCGCAATTCGCAATTGAACGTCGCACGGCCACGCAAAGGCGCAAGGGCACCCGACTTTGGGGGCTCCTCCCCCCGTTTTCCCATTTGCCGAACGGCCCGGCGGCGGTATGATTCCCTTAACTGATCGGGTTCCCAGGGGCCACGCAGGCATGACACAGGCGCCGCAGACAACACATCCGCAAAGGCTGGTCTACCGGACGCCAAGCCGGTGGCTGCGCAAAGCCTTCTGGATCGTCGTGATCCTCCTCGTCCTCGGCGTGGCAGGCCTGGCCGTGGCGCCGTCGATCCTGCCCGAGGCCGTCTTGCGGCAGCAACTCGAGGCGCAGCTCTCGGACCGCCTGGGCATGCCGGTCACGGTGGGCGCGGCCTCGTTCCGCTGGCTCAGCGGCCTGGAGGCCGGAGATATCGACCTTCTCCAGCGCGACGGCAAGCCGCTGGCCCGCATCGGGCGGCTGATGGTGCGGCTGAACCTGGTGGAGATCGTGCGTGCGTTCATGTACCAGCAGACGCCGCCGATCGATACCATCCGCGTGGAGGACCTCGAACTCTGGCTCACCCGCACCGCCGCCGGCTCGTGGAACTTCGAGG
Organism: Planctomycetia bacterium; assembly: GCA_003170085.1. Classification (GTDB taxonomy): domain Bacteria; phylum Planctomycetota; class Phycisphaerae; order FEN-1346; family FEN-1346; genus FEN-1346. The sequence continues at coordinate 3,936 of PMZT01000295.1, forward strand.
GCCTCTCGTCGGGCGAGCCGATGAAGGTCCGCTCCATCCAGATCGCCGCCGGCCGCGTCCACATCGTCAACCAGGCCGTCCAGCGCGAGATCACGCTCGAGGGCATCCGCGCCAGCCTCGGCCAACTTGAGAGCAACGGCCAGGGGTACGTCAACTTGGCGGCCAACCTGCCGCGCGGCCGCTTCCGCATGACCGCCAGCCTCGAACGGCTGAACCTGACCGGGCCGCAGCTCCCCGCCGGCAACATCAACGTGGAGTGGACCGACGTGAACTGGGGCCAGGTCCTCGCCGTCATCACGAGCGACCCCCAGCTTGCCGGCGCGGTCAACGTGACCGGCGGCCGCATGACGGCTACGTTCGGGCATGGCGCGTGGGGAGCCGAGGGCGCCCTGACCGTCAGCGACCTCGTCCTCGGCCGCATGGGCGACACCGACGCGATCATTCCGAAGGCCGATCTCGGCTTCCAGTTGCACCAGGCGTCGGGCAAGCCGCTCGACATCCATCTCGTGAAGTTCTCAACGCCCGGCCTCGTGCTGGAGACCAGGGGCACGATCCGCCTGGCCGATGCCGAAGCCCCCGCCGCAGAGACGAAGCCCGGCAAGACCGCGGCAGCCGAGTCGAAGTCCGGCAAGGCCGCCACGGCCGAGACGAAATCCGGCAAGACCGCGACTTCCGAATCGAAGTCCGGCAAGGCCGCGACGGCCGAGACGAAATCCGGCAAGGCCACGGCTGCGCCGGCGGCGCCGCAGGACCTCCGCCTCGCCCCCGCCGCGGCGGGCGGCGGACAAGCCCGTCTGAAGGAAGTAGATCTGCGGTGCACGGCCAGCGTCGACTGGGCGTCGCTGCGGCGCAACGTAGCCGCCCTGGGCCAGGTGGCCAAGCGGTTCAAGCAGTTCGAGGGCGAGGCCGAACTCGTGGTCCATGTGATCGGAACGCCCGAAGAATTCCACGCCACCGGCTCGGCCGACCTCATGCACACGGCCCTCGTCTGGCCGCACACGATCCAGAAGGCCGCCGGCCTGGCGCTCAGGCTGGACTGGGCGGCCAAGTGCCCGTCGGACTTCAGCGTGGCCGAGCTCACGCGCTGCGACCTCCAGACCGAGTGGGGCCGCGTGAGCGCCAAGGGGTGCCTCCCGCTGGCGGCCCTGAAGTCCGGCGCCGCCGATCCGCTGGCCGGCACGCGGCTCGACGTCCGGGCCGACATCAAGCAGATTGAGATGATGCTGGCCACGCTGCCGGGCCTTACCGAGCGGATGGCCGGCGTGGAAGTGCAAGGGCCGCTGGGGGTGCACCTGACGTGCACACCGGTCAAAGACCCCGAGGGCGCCGGCACCTGGCTGGCGGAGGTCCAGGCCGACCTCACGCCCACGCGCATCGAGATCGCCAACGGGCCGCACAAGCCCGCCGGAAAGCGCACGACGTTCCAGGCGTCGGCCCTGTTCACGCCGGCAGCGCGGCGGGTGAACGTGTTCAGCGCCAAGACGGCGCTGGCGGAGGCCTCGCTTGAATGGAACGGCATAGCCCAGATGGAATGGCCCAAGGAGCCGCCGGTCGGGCTGCTCGACGAATCGCTCGAGACGTCGGCCGCGGCGCAGCTCCAGTTACGGCGCTGGCTGTGGGATTCGCCGGTCGGCCGTTTCGAGGGCACGCTGAAGCTGGCGGGCATCGAGTCGGCCGGGCCGATCCTGGCGCCCGACCTTTTCGTCGCCGACGCGGCGCCGGTGGCGGGCGATATGACCATCGACCTGACCGGCCAGTTGGCCGAGGGGCGCGTCCATGCCGACGTCTCGGCGTCGCTCGACCGCGCCGCCATCCGCCTGGCGGACTACTTCGTCAAACCGGCGGGCCAGAAGAGTTCCTTCAAACTCACCGGCTCGTGGAAGTGCGATATCCTGAGCCTCGACGCCATCGACCACCACTTTCTGGCCGAGGCCACGCTCGCGGGGCCCGACGTCAGCACCCATCTCATGGGCCGCGGCGCCCTCCAGGCCCGGTGGAGCAACGCCGCCGATGACGATGCGCCGCCGCGCCGCCAGCTCAGTCTCACGCTCGAGCCCAACAGCACGTTCGAGATCCGGCCGAGCGTGACGGACCTGGCCAAGGCGGTCGACCTCTCGCCGCTGCTGAAACGGTCCCTTGCCGCCTACAAGATCGAGGGCAGCGCCGAGGCCGCACTGGTCCTCTCGCTGCGGCCGCGCGCCCTCCAGGTGGCCGGCAGCGTGGACCTCCTGAACGCCGCGCTGCACATCGGTCCGTACCTCGAAAAGCCGCGCCAGATGCCGCTGCGGCTGGACGTGGCCCTGAGTGTCATGCCGCCGGTGGGCAATTCGCTCGAGGCCTACCTGACGAAGGCCGACGTGCTACTGGGCGAGTCGGTCACGGACGTGCGCGGCCACGTCAAGGTCCTCCGGCCCGCGGCGCTCGACGCGATCAAGACCAGCGCGCAGCTTGCCTCGCTCCTCCAGGAGATCGACGTTGAGGTCCACGCCGACTGGCAGCACACGCCTGCGCTGCGGCAGGCCCTGCCCTGGCTGGAAGACACGCTGTATCACCGCGCCGACCTCGAAGGGCGGACCACGCTGGTGGCGTCGCTCTCGGGCACGCCCCTGAAGGGCAAGGTGGGCCTGAACATCGATTGCACGGCCTGCCGCATCCTCGGCCGCGAGGCGGGGCTCCAGCCCGCCGGCACGCCCGCCGCGGTCCTCAAGCCCGCCGGCACGCCCGCGACCGCCAGGATCGAGGCCACCTACGGCGAGGTCCCCGGCGAGCTCGTGATGAACGCGTTCGAGGTGAAGCTGGCCGACTCGGCCGTCAATGCCTCGGGGCGGGTGTTCTTCGATGATCCGAAACTCTCGACGCTCGCGCCGCCGACGGCGTGGTCGTTCCTCGTCGAAGGCCGCGCGCCCGACGCCGCGGCCCTGGCGGCGCTCTTCCCGTCGCGCCTGGGCGATCTCAGCCCCACGGGCGGCATCACCTTCAAGGTCCAGGCCGCCGGCGACCCACAGGGACCCGAGGTCCAGTCCTGCGACTTTACGTTCGACAAGGCCCGGATCGTCTGGCTCGAGCGGCCGATGCTCCTGAACGGCCACATCTCGTACGACGGGCACCGCCTGGCTTCCGAGGCGCTCAACATCGGCGTCGGCAATTCGGACATCACGCTGGTCTTTTACATCATGCAGCCCGACCGGGCGCCCACCGGCTCGGTGGTCATCCGCGGCAATCGCCTTGACCTGCGCGAGATCCAGGCTCTTATCCAGGAAACCAGCGAGCAGGTGACGGAGTGGACGACGAGCCTTGCGGCCCAGACCCCGGCCCCCGCGCCAGCGCCGGCCAGGCCGGCGAGCCCCGCCGCTAAGCCCGCGTCTGGCAAGGCTGCCGCCAAGCCCGTGCCCGCGGCGCCGCCCGTCGCTCTGGCGGCGTCGCCCCGCAAGGCGCCACCACCGCCGCCGCCCAAGCCGCTCTCGGAGCAACTGGCCCGCTACGGCCAGCGGCTGCTCTCGCAGGCGCAGCTTTCGTGCGAGCTGCGGCTGGCGCGCGTGGCCCTGACGATTCCGCAGTGGAACACGACCTACGAGCCGCAGAACCTGTCGGGCGAAGGCCGCCTGGCCGGCAACCGGCTCGTCGTGCCGCGCTTCGAGTGCTCGCTGAACAACGGCACGATCAACGGCGAACTGGCCCTCGACTTCCGCCAGGAAGTGCCCATCTTGGAACTCGCGTATGATGCCGAGAACCTCCAGATGCGGGAGAACCTGAAGCCGTTCATCGACACCACGTTCCCCGGCATGCAGGTCTCCGGCGCGATGACGACGCGGGCGCGCCTCCGCCAGCCGCTGGCCGAAGGCGCCATCGCGGTGGGCCACGGCGAGACCATCCTGACCGACGGCATCCTGGTCGGCCCGGGGGCGCCCGATTACATCATGGCCGTCTTCCCGAACCTGAAGCTCACCGAGTACCGCTTCCGCCGCATGAGCAACGACTGCACGAACCTGGAGAACGGCGACGTCGACAACCGCATGATCTTCGAGGGCAAAGACTACAATATCTTCATCTTTGGCAAGACCAAGGCCGACGGCCGCACCGACTACACGGCCGGTGTCGACCTCTCGGTCAGCCTGGGATCGAAGGTTCTGACCCGCACGCTCGACCAGGGCAAGCTGCCGTTCATGCGCTACACGGGCCGCATCGTGGGCCCGAAGTTCGCCGAGCAGCACGTCACGTACGTCCTGCCGCACGAGTTCGCCTACGATGTGTTCATCCGGCAGAGCCTGATCCGGCAACTGTTCGTCCAGGCGGGCCAGAAGCCGCCCGACATTCCGCGCCCGTCGGCCACCGAGGCCACCGAGGCCGGCGCGCATCAGGGCACCGCGGTCAGCCCAGGCCGGGCCGCGCAGCCGTAGGCGCGCCCCCGTGCCCGGCTTGCGCCACCCGTGACGGATAGGAAACGGTTGACCCCTATGGCCGCACACGACCTGCGATCGTTCATCCATCGCCTCGAGACGGCGGGGCAACTCAGGCGTGTCAGGGCCGAGGTCCGGACGCACCTTGAGATCGCCGAGATCGCGTCGCGCCTGGTCGCCGAGGACGGGCCAGCGGCGCTCTTCGAGAACGTGGCCGGCCACACGATGCCGGTGCTCGTGGGCGCGTTTGCCTCGATGCAGCGGATGGCATGGGCCCTGGGCGCCGAGAGCGTGGACGACGTGGCGACGCGCCTGGCCGACATCCTGCGCCCCCCCGCGGCTGACGCCGGGATTCTCGAGAAACTCAAGGCCGCGCCGCGCCTCATGCGCCTGGCGGCCGCGGCGGCCAAGACCGTCCGCTCCGGCCCGTGCCACGAGGTCGTGCACACCGACGACGCCGACCTCGGCCACCTGCCGATCCTTCAGTGCTGGCCCGGCGACGGCGGGCCATACATCACGCTGGGGCAGGTCTACACGACCGACCCCGACGGCGGGCACCGCAACGTCGGCATGTATCGCCTCCAGGTCTTCGGGGCGCGAGAACTGGGCATGCACTGGCACCGCGACCACGACGGCGCCCGCAACTACGCCGCATGGGCGGCCGAGCGAAAAGAGATGCCCGTGGCCGTGGCGCTGGGCGGCGATCCGATCCTCACGTACGCCGCCACGGCGCCGCTGCCGTACGGCGTCGACGAGCTCATGCTGGCGGGCCTCATCCGCGGCGAGGCCATGCACTTGGTGAAGTGCGTTACGGTGCCGCTGGAAGTGCCGGCCGACGCCGAACTCGTGATCGAGGGCACCGTTGACCCCGAAGAACGGGCCACCGAGGGGCCGTTCGGCGATCACACCGGTTACTACTCGGCCGCCGACAAGTACCCCGTCATGCGCGTCACGGCCATCACGCATCGCAAGGACGCCATCTACCCGACGACGGTGGTCGGGCGGTTTCCCAAGGAAGACGCCTACCTCGCCAAAACGACCGAGCGGCTGTTCCTGCCGGTCATCCGCGCGCTCGTGCCCGAGGTGGTGGACCTGGCGCTGCCCATGTTCGGCGTGTTTCACAACTGGGCGTTCGTCTCGATCTGCAAGTCGCACCCGTATGATGCCCATAAGGTGATGCACGCGCTATGGGGCCTTGGCCAGATGAAGTACACGAAGTTCATCGTCATTGTCGATGAGAACGTGAACGTGCACAATTACGAGGAAGTGCTGTGGCGGGTGGGGGCCGAGGCCGACCCCCGGCGCGATACCCTGATCACCACCGGGCCGGCCGACGTGCTCGATCACGCCGCCCCAAAAAACGGGCCGCCGGGCAAACTCGGCATCGACGCCACGCGTAAGCTCCCCCAGGAAGTGGGCGGCCAGGCGTGGCCCGAGCCAATCGCCTCCGACCCCGAGACGGCGGCTCGCGTTGCGCAGCGGTGGAAGGAATATGGATTTCGCGGTTAATCGGAGAGAGCATGGCCAAAGCTAAACCGTCCGCTGCTCCAAAAAAGCTAAAGCCCCCGGCACCGCCGGGGGATACGGGGGATAACGATGCCGGTATACAACACACGCCGTCGTCACGATTCAGGCCGTGGATCATTCTCCTCGTGATCGTGCTTTTCGCGTCGGCCATGCGCCTGCGCCTGGCCGACATGCCGCTGGAGCGCGACGAGGGCGAGTACGCCTACGCCGGCCAGCTCATGCTCCAGGGCATCCCGCCGTACGACCTCGCGTGCAACATGAAGCTCCCCGGGACGTACGCCTCGTACGCCTTGCTGATGGCCGTGTTCGGACAGACGGCGTTTGGCATCCACGTGGGCGTCATCTTCGTCAACGCGGCAAACATCCTCCTGGTGTTCCTGCTGGGGCGGCGCTTGTTCGATGCGCCGGTCGGGCTGGCAGCGGCCGTCTCCTACTCCGTCATGGCCAACGGCATGTACCTTCTGGCGATGGCGGGGCACGCAACGCATTTCGTTATCTTGTTTGCCATGATCGGGCTGCTCCTGCTCTTGCGCGGCCTGGAGCGCGGGCAGACCCTCCTGTTCTTCCTGAGCGGCCTGGCGCTGGGCCTGGCGTACCTTATGAAGCAGCCGGGCGCGTGCTTCCTCGGCTTCGCCGTGCTGTACCTCGGGTGGCACGCGATCACGAACCGGCCGATCGCGTGGAGCCGGACGGCGGTGCGCCTGGGCCTTGTGGTGGCGGGCGGCGTGATTCCGTTCGGACTCCTCTGCCTCTTTCTGTGGCACGCGGGGGTCTTCCCCAAGTTCTGGTTCTGGACCGTCGATTACGCCCGCCAGTACGCCACCATCATTCCCCCCAGCCTGGGCATCCCGTACTTCTTCCAGGTCTTCCCGGACCGGATGGGCCCCGGCAAGGGCCTGTGGCTGCTGGGCGGCGTAGGCCTGGTGGCGTGCCTCGGGTCGCTGGCCGGGCTGAAGTTGCCGACGGCCGACTGGGCCAGGCGCGCCCGCGCGGCCACGGTGTTCCTCGTCGGATTCCTCCTGCTGGCGCTGGTCGGCACGGCCTCGGGGTTCTTCTGGCGCGAGCACTACTTCATCCTGATGCTGCCGGCGGTGTCGATCCTGGCGGGCGCGGCTGTTTCGGCCGGCCGCGAGGGGCTGAAGCGCCTGGGCCTCCCGGCCCCGCTGGCGGCGGCAGTCGTGGTTCTCGTGCTCCTCGGCGCCGCCGCCTGCGTCGTGGCCGCCGAGCGGGTCGACCTCTTCGAGAGGACGCCGGAGCAGGCCTGCCGCCTGCGCTACGGCGGCAACCCGTTCGTCGAGGTGGGCTGGGTGGCCGACCACATCCGCGACCGCACGACGCCGGACGACACAATCGCGGTCCTGGGCTCGGAGCCGGAGATCTACTTCTACGCCCGCCGCCACTCGTGCACAGGGTATATCTACACTTATGGAATGATGGAGCCCCAGGCGTTCGCCCGCCAGATGCAGGATGAAATGATCCGCGACGTCGAGGCGGCCCGGCCCCAATTCATCGTCATGACCCAGATTGTCACCTCGTGGCTTCCCCGGCCGGGTTCGGACATGACGATCCTCCAGTGGGCCGAGCGGTATCTCGGGGCCAACTACGTCTGCGTGGGCATCGCCGACATCTGGTCGCTCGACCACACGGAATACACGTGGGACGATTCCGGCGTGAAGGCCGGTCCGCGGTCCAACTTCAACCTGATGGTGTTCCGCCGGATCCCCGGCCGGTAAGGGAGGACAGCGCTACTTTCAAGGATTTGCGCGGCGGGTCTCCGTACCCGCCGCGCTCAGTTGGAATCTAACGCTGTCATACTAAACACATACGGGTCTCCCGACCCGCCGTGTGAAGGAATGGAAAGGGTGCGCCGTTGCCTGAGGTTCCGGAAGGCGAGCGCCGGGCATGGTACGTCCGAGAGATGTTCGGCGCCGTGGCCCGGCGATACGACCTGGCGAACCGCGTGCTGTCGGCCGGACTTGATCGCGGCTGGCGCCGGCGGGCCGCAACGGCCTGCGCCGAGGCCCTTCCGGCCGACGCGCCCCGCGTGCTCGACCTGTGCGCCGGCACGGGCGACCTGGGCCTTGCGCTTCTCGCCCGGCGGCCCGACGGGCGGCTGATCGCGTGCGACTTCTCGCGGCCGATGCTCGAGCGGGCCCGGCGCAAGTTCGCGCGGGCCGGCTGCACGGCACAGACGCTCGTCGTCGAGGCCAACGCCCTCGCGCTGCCGCTGGCTAACGGCTCGGTCGACGGCGTCCTCTGCGGCTTCGGCCTGCGGAACCTGGGCGACCCGGCGCGGGGCCTGGCGGAAATGGCCCGCGCGGTGCGGCCGGGCGGGCCGGTCGTCATCCTCGAATTCCACCGCCCCCGCGGCCGCGGCCTGCTGGCCGGCGCGTTTGGACTTTACTTTCACCGGATTCTTCCTAGGCTAGGGGCCTTGGTTTCCGGCGGCGACCGGGGCGGCTACCGGTACCTCGTGGAATCGATCGAGGCATTTGGCCCGCCCGAGGCCACGACCGACGCCATGGCCGGCGCCGGCCTGGAAGCGATCCGGGTCGAACCCCTGAGGGGCGGTATCGCGTCGGTGTATTTCGGGCGCCGGCCCCGATAATGGCCTATCCGGATAATCACAAACACCATGCACTGCGCAAAATGCTTCTTCTACGAAACCGACGTTGGCGATGATGTGTGCAATCGCTGCGGCCGCGCGTACGCGCCCGAGGGCAACGTTTACCTCGGCCTCCTCCTGCTCGTGACCGGCGGCGTGGCGTGGACGCTACGAAACCTCCTGACCGGCCACGCCGATCCGTTCACCCGCCCGCTGCTTGACCTCGGCCTCTGGGGCACGTGGCCCGTCTCGATCGTCGATTGCCCGGCCTACGGCCTGGTGATCGGCGCGTGGCTGGCGATGCTGGGCGTCGCGCCCATTCTCACGGGCATTCTGTACGGCAAGCGCGGCGGCTGGCTGATGGTGATCGCCGTGGCGCTCGTGGGGCCGAGCCCGATGCTGGCGGCCGTCTCGGCGTTGGGCGTCTGGATCTCCTCCGGCTGGACCCTGCGCCTCCAGAGCAAGCTCGTGAGCGCCCTCTTGGGCCTGGCGCCCGTGGCCGTCTACTGGTTCGTGGCCACCGCCATGACCGATTTCAGCAAAAGCCCCGCCGCGGTCAACGGCCTGGCCGACCTTCTGCCCGTGGCCGTGACGGTCAAGACGCTGGCGCCGGCGTTGCGGCCGATGGCCTACGTGCCGCCGGCGGCGGCCGTGGTCCTCAGCGTGATCGTCATCCTCGTGTTCGTGGGCATCGGAGGGGCCGACCGCTGGCACATCCGGTGGCCCGCCGCCGTGCTGACGGTCTTCGTGGCGGGGCCGGTGCTCGCGCTGCTGGCGTTCGTCGGCACCGACGAGATCCGCTACGGCCTTCTTCAGCAGCCGATCCCGGCCGTCGAGCCCGGCGAGGCACCGCCGCCGTCGGAGGCCGACCGCCTCCAGGATTTCCTGACGCGGCACCCGTCGAGCCCGCGCGCGGCGGAGGTGCGGGCGCGGCTGGCCGAGCATATCGAGCAGATCGAGAACGGCCAGCACTCCGGCCAAGCCCCGCGGCACGCGACCGACATCTGGCAGGAACTCCTCAAGCAGAGCCCCACCAGTTCTTGGGCGGCCGACGCCCGCCTCCACCTGGGCGACGATGCGGCGCGGCAGGGCCTCTTCGAGCCGGCCGAGCGCTATTACCGCGAGATCCTGGCCCAGACGGCCAACCTCCCGGCGTCGACCGAGGACCCGCTGGCCCACTTCTCGATCTACTGGGATTACTTCACGATCGGCGCCGAACTCCGCGCCAAGGAAGAGGTCCAGCACTTACGCGACATCCGGCTGGAGACCCAGATGCGCCTGGGCCTCATGCTCGACAAGGTCCGGGGCAGCGCCGATCCCGGCCGCGCGCTGGCCCTCTACTTCGTGGCGATGGCCGCCAAGGGCACGAACCAGTACCGCGCCCGCCTCCAGGCGGTGGCCGAGGCCGATCCGCGCGGGCCCCTGGCCGACAATGTGGCCTACGACATGGCGATGCTCGAGACCGACAACCTGAAACGCGTTGAGGACCTGAAGCAGGTCATCGCCGCCTTCCCCGGCACCGAAGGCGCCATGCTGGCTCACTTGGCGGCGGCGCGCAGCCTCATCACGATCGCGGCGTCCGACCCGGGGGCACTCCTGCCCGCGCGCGACCATCTGCTAGCCGTGCAGGCCGACCTCCAGCGGCGCGCCGCCCACGACCCGCGGGACCCGTACGTCGCGGCGCTCGCCGAGGCCGTCGCGGAGAAACTCCTTTATGTCAAAGCCAAACTCCCGGCGCCCGACAAGGGCCGCTAAGAAACTATCTCAGAACTGTGGCACAGCCGCCCCCGGGCGTGCGCCGAAGAGCACAGTCGAGGGCGGCTGTGCCACAAACAAAGGCCGTTCTGAGATAGTTCCTAAGCCCAGGCGCCCGACGCTCGTCGTCGGCATCACGGGCGCCTCGGGGGCACCCTATGCGGTGCGCCTGGTGGAGTGCGTCGTGCGCGCCGGCCGCCGCGTGCACCTCATCATCTCGCTGGCGGGCCGGCTCGTGCTGGCCGACGAGATGGGCCTCGGCGGATCGGCCGCGCGCCCGGACCTCTCGAGCCTCTGGCCGCGGGAGGTCCTGGCCCACGTGACCTACACCCCGGCCGAGACCCTCAGCGCCCCGCCCGCCAGCGGCACGTTCGACGCCCAGGCGATGGTCATTCTGCCGTGCTCGATGAACACGCTGGCGGCGCTGGCCGGCGGCCTGGCGTCGAACCTCTTGCAGCGCGCCGCGTACGTGGCGCTCAAGGAGGGCCGGCCGCTCGTTGTCGTGCCGCGCGAGATGCCGCTGACGACGATCGACTTCCAGAACATGGCCCGCCTGGCGGCCGCGGGCGCCGTGGTCATGCCGGCAATGCCGGGGTTTTACCATCATCCGCAATCGGTGGCCGACCTCGTGGACTTCGTGGTCGCAAAGGTCCTGGCGCGCCTGGGCATTCCGCACGATCTGGCTGTGCAGTGGCCGGGGGCCGAGCGGCCGTAACGGGGTGCCATGCTTTCGCTTGCGAAAGCATGCCCCCGGGCCTCGAACGACCATGCTTTCGCAACAGCGCGAAAGCATGGCACCCACGAGAACAAACTTGACGCACCAGCAGCGCTGTCATCAATGAACCTCATCTGAAATCATGCCGACAAGCCTGACACGACAACTCGTTGAGTTCGGCCGCACCATCCGCCTCAGCCACACGCTGTTTGCCCTGCCGTTTGCGCTGGGCACGGCGCTGGTGGCCGATCCGCCGTGCCCGGACGCCACGTCGCTGGCCCTGCTCCTGGCCTGCATGGTTGCCGCACGCACGGCCGGCATGGGGATGAACCGCGTGGCCGATGCGGCGATCGACGCGCGGAACCCGCGGACGGCCGATCGCGCGATCCCGGCGGGGCGGCTCTCGCGCCGGACAACGCTCGCGATCTCGCTCACGAGCGGCGCGGCGTTCATGGCCCTCGCGTGGGGGTTCTTCGTGCTGCAGCGGAATGCGTGGCCGGGCATCCTCGCGCCGGCGTTCCTCGCGATCCTTTACGGCTACTCGTGGACGAAGCGCATTACCGCCCTTTCGCACTGGGTCTTGGGCCTGTGCCTGGGCCTGGCGCCGGTGGGCGTGTGGATCGCCCTGCGCGGCGAGATCAGCCTGTGGCCGGTGCTCATTGGCGCCGCCGTGATGCTCTGGACCGCGGGGTTCGACATCCTGTACGCCCTTCAGGACGTGGAGGTCGACCGGCGCGAACGGCTGCACAGCATTCCCGCGCGGTGGGGGCGGCATGTCGCCGTCCGACTGGCGGCCGCCTGCCACCTGCTCATGTGGGTTCTGCTGGCCCTCGCCGTGCCTCAGATCATGGCTTTCGTGGATACTCTCGTGGAAGGCCGCGTCGGCCGCTCCGCGGTGCCCGCGGGGTGGGCAAGCCTGGCGGCCCTCGCGCTCATTGCCGGCGTCCTGCTAGCGCAGCACATCCGGAGCCGCCGCACGACGCCCGAGCAGATCAACGCGGCGTTCTTTCGCATGAACGTTCTCGTGAGTATGATATGGTTAGCGGGCGTGGCTGCCGACGTTCTTATCCTGGCCCGATGAGGTGAGCCAGCCGGGGCTTTTCGTGACCATCAACTTTAAGTCAATCGAATCCAAACTCGCCGCCGCCGAGCGCCTGACGCGCGACGACGGCCTCGCGCTCTTCGAGGCGCCGGACCTCCTGGCCGTCGCGCGCCTCGCCGACGCCGCGCGGCAGCAGCGCCACGGACGCCGCGCGTACTACTGCATCAACACGCACGTCAACAACACGAACCGTTGCGTGAACGAGTGCGGCCTGTGCGCGTTTTGGGCGGGCGCGCAGGATGCCCGCGGCTACCTGCTGACGCCGGCCGAGGTCGTCGAGCGTGCGCGGCCGGACGTCGAGGCCGGGGCCACCGAGGTCCACGTGGTGGGCGGCCTGCACCCGGACCTCACGCTCGATTATTACCTCGACATGGTCGAACGCCTCAGGGACGCGTTTCCGCAGGTGTGCATCCAGGCGATGACCGCCGTCGAGGTGGCGTACGCGGCGCGCAAAGCGGGCCTTGGCGTGGCCGAGGTCCTCGCGCGACTGAAGGCCGCGGGCCTGACGGGCCTGCCCGGCGGCGGGGCGGAGATCTTCAACCCCGAGGTGCGGCGCCGCATCTGCCCGCGCAAAATCTCGGGCAAAGAGTGGCTGGGCGTCCATCGCCAGGCGCATCGCGCGGGCCTGCCCACCAACGCCACGATGCTGTACGGCCACGTGGAATCGCCGGCCGACCGCGTCGACCACCTCCTGGCGCTGCGGAGCCTCCAGGACGAGACGAGCGGCTTTGCGGCGTTCATCCCGCTGGCGTTTCACCCGGCCGGGACCGCCCTGCTCGATCTCCCGGGCCCGAGCGCGTGCGAAAGCCTCCGCACTATTGCCGTGAGCCGCCTTCTGTTGGATAATGTGCCGCACGTCAAGGCGTTCTGGATCATGCTGACGCCCGACGTGGCGCAACTGGCCCTGCGGTTCGGCGCCGACGACCTGGACGGCACGGTCGTACGCGAGGAGATCACGCACGCCGCCGGCGCCCACACGCCGCAGGGGCTGACGGCAACGGACCTCGAGCACCTGATTCGCGCCGCCGGCTGCGAGCCGGTGGAACGCGACACGCTTTACCGCCCGCCGCGGCGGGTGCCGGCGTAAGATGCATAAGGAGAACGCATGAATCACCGCGGTCTGTGGCTTCTCGTAGGCATCGTGGCGCTGGCGGGCGGGTGCTCCTCGGACTCGCCCTCGGGCACCGCCCCGGCGGATAGGGCGGCGGCCGAGGCCCAGCGGAACATCCTGGCCCTCGAGCCGCGCAACATGGCCCACGACGCCAACCGCCGGCCCTCGTTCCAGTGGCGGCTGCCGCCGATGGTCAGCAAGCCCGATCTCGTAACCTTCACCTTGTACGAAGTGGGCAAGATGGAGGCCCCGGAGCGCGATAAGCCGACCGGGACGCGCATGGCCCTCGCCACCGGCCTCGACGCCACCAGCCCCACCGGCCTCAACCTGTGGGAGCCGCCGACCGGCTGCGTCTTGACGGGCGACATCCGCGACACGATCCAACTCAAGCCCGAGACGTGGTATCGCTGGAATGTCCGGGCCATCGCCGGCGAGATAGGGACTGATGCCGATTTCTACTTCCGTACGCGGGCCGAGGAGGCCGTATCGGAGGTCACGGGCCTGCCGCCGCTCCAGAACCAGGCGCTTCCGCCCCTGCTGCCCAAGGAAGGGGCCAAGCCGCAAATGGCCGGCGAGACCAAGCTGAGTCCCGCCCCGGAGATGCCCGAGGACGTGCCGCCGCCGGCGACGCCCAAGGTTGGGCCCGACCTGGGGATCACTCCGCCTGCGCCGCCCAAGCCGAAGTTACCGACGAAGACAAAGACGCCCACGAAGACGCCGGCGGCAGCGACGCGCTGAGCGCGAGTGCCCTGCCTCGGCGGGGTGCCATGCTTTCGCTTGTACGTGTTTAGNNGCGCAATCGTAGGGGCACCCCCGCGTGGGTGCCCTGGAGCAGCCGGAAAGGTTGTTATCGGTAGCAACGCTAAACACGTACTTTCGCTTGCGAAAGCATGGCACCCAAAAGAACACGGCTGACACACGATCAGCCGCCTACTCGCAGAAGCTCGTTCCCACCGACCGCGCGATTGCCAGGAGCGGATCGGCCGGGCCGACCTTGCGGCAACCGCCCGCCACGTCCTCGAGGGCCACGTCCGACAACTGCCCGCGCTGCCACGAGGCCATGCGGCCCCAGTGGCCCTCCGACACGAGCTGCGCGGCCCGGTGGCCCAGGCTCGTCGCGAAGACGCGGTCGAACGAGCACGGCGTTCCGCCGCGCTGGATGTATCCAAGGGTCGTCGCGCGGCACTCGACGCCGGTCTTTTGTTCAACGCTGCCGGCCACGAGCCGCCCGACGCCGCCCAGCCGGATGGGATCGGGGCTGCCCTCGACGCGCCGCTGGATGATCATGTCGCCGCCGGCCGGCCGCGCGCCTTCGGCCACACAGATGATGCTGAAGCGTTTGCCGCGGCGGGCCCGGTCGCGAATACTCTCGAAGACGGCGTCCCAGCGGAACGGAATCTCGGGGATAAGAATGATGTCGGCCCCGCCGGCGATGCCGGAATGCAGCGCCAGCCAGCCGGCGTAGCGGCCCATGACCTCGGCCACCATGACGCGGTGATGGGCGCTGGCGGTCGTGTGCAGGCGGTCGAGGGCGTCGGTGGCCACGCCCACGGCGGTCTGGAAGCCGAAGGTCATCTCGGTGCCACACACGTCGTTGTCGATCGTCTTGGGCACGCCCACGACCGGCACGCCGCGTTCCGCCAGTTCGCCGGCGATGGCCATCGAGCCGTCGCCGCCGATGACGACGAGGCCGTCAAGCCGGTGGCGGCGGAAGGTGTGGAGGGCGTCGTGGCTGCGGTCGCGGATGACGATCTTCGTGCCCTTCTTCTCGGCCCACCTCATCGGATTGGCCGTGTTGGAGGTGCCGAGGATCGTGCCGCCGAGGGTCAGGATGTTGGAGACGGCCTTCCAATCCAGCCGCACGTAGCGGTTGAGAACGAGGCCCTCGTAGCCGTCGAGGAACCCGACAATCTCGACTTCCTCGTCGTGGATCAGCGTCTTGGTAACGGCCCGGATGACGGCGTTAAGGCCCGGGCAGTCGCCGCCGCCGGTAAGAACCCCGATGCGCTTCAGGCTGGTTTTTGCCACGGTTTGCTCCCCCAGTAGGATGGTCAAGGGCCATGCACACGCCCTTCCTATTGTCGGTGAAGGGCGGCGGACCTGAAGGAATATCGAGGCGTATGCGGTTCGCCCCGTCGTCGCCCCTTGCCCCCGCTCCCCATATTACCAAGTCGGCCGGATTTCTAGTTGCCTCAAACGCCGATTTAGCCGATAATCTAGCACCTTGCTTCTAAGCAAACTGCGCACACGGGGGATCGGCGTTCGATCCGGTATCCGGACTGCGCGGCTTTCGCGCGCTGGGCTACGCGCGAAAAGAACGAATCGGCCCCCTTGTGGAGATGCTTCCCATGAGAAGCTGGACGTGGTTACTGTGTGGATTGGCCGCAATGGTACTGGCAACCGGACCGGCCCTGGCAGCCGACGCACCGAAGGACGCCCCTAAGGTCGAGGCGGCCACGCCCGCCAGCCCCGAAGCGGCCAAGAAGGCCGCCATCGAGGGCGAGCTGGCGGTCATGGTCAAGGAGTGCAAGCTTTCCGACGAACAGCAGAAGAAGCTGCTGGCGGCGGTGAACCTTGCCCAGACGGACCTCCAGGCGTGGGAAAAGGCGAACGCCGATAAGCTTGAGATCTTCAAGAAGGCCCTCGCCGCGGCGGTGGCAGCCAGGGATCAGGCCGCCTACGCCAAGGCCTACAACGATAACAAGGCCATGCTTGAAGAGAACCGTGCCTTGGGCGTGAAGTTCCAGAAGACCGTCCTCGCGATCCTGACGCCCGAGCAGCAGGCTACCTGGCAAGGATTCCTCCTGTTCACGGAGCTGTCGGAGGCGATGAAGCGGGTCAATGCCACGGACGAGCAGAAGGGCAAGCTGCGCCCCCTGTGCGACGCCGCCGGTAAAGACCTCGTCGCCGTGAAGGACGAGACCGAAGTGGGCGCGAAGGCCCGGCAGGACATCGTCAACAAGCTGCTCGAGAGCGTCAAGGCGAGCATCCTGACCGAGGAGCAGCGGAAGATGCTCACGCCGCCTCCGGGTGCCGTACCGGGCATGCCCGGCGCTGCCCCGGCTGCTCCGGCCACACCGGCTGCCCCGGCTGCCCCGGCCACTCCGCCGGCTGCCGCCAAGTAATACCTTCCGCTGACGAGAGTCTGCGGCAAACGACAACTTGGTGCAATGCGGCGCCTGGCGCCGCGTTGTACATGGCAGGATGCACGGCAACATCTCGCCCCTGGGGCAAAGAGGTTGCCGTGCAGTCTTCGTACCGAACGGTCCGCGGGACGAAGGCCGGAGACGGCGATCGGACCTGTCGAAGATCCGCCGCGGCGGAGGAGGAGCACATCATGAAGTTCTTCACTCGCTTGATGTTGGCTGTGGGAGTGGCTGCGCTGCTGGCCTCGGCGGCCAGCGCTGCACAGGCCGGCAAGAGGGGCGCGGCGCCCAAGTCGGCCCAGGAACTGCTCCAGGCGCAGTATGACAACATGGTCCGCGAGTGCAAGCTGACCGAGGACCAACAGAAGACCCTCAAGGAGAAGGTCAAGGCGAAGCAGGACGCCCTTGAGGCATGGGAAAAGGCCAACGCCGAGAAGGTCAAGACGGCCGAGGACGCCGTCAGGGCCGCGCGGTCCGGCGACGCCGCCGCCAAGAAGAAGGCCGGCGACGACATGAGAGCCCTCCAAGCCGACCGGGCCAAGGCCACCGAGGAGGCCGACAAGGCCATCCTGGCCGCCCTCACCCCCGAACAGAAGGCCGCGTGGGACGGCTACGAACTCTTCGAGATCACGAGCGTCAAGTACAAGAAGGCCAACCCGACGGACGACCAGACGGCCAAGATCAAGTCGGCCTGCATGACCGCCAGCAAGGACCTCGCGGGCTTCACCGGCGACGACAAGAAGGACAAGACGGGCCGGAAGGAACTCCAGGCGTGCCTGAAATGGGCGATCGAGAACGTCATCCTGACGCCCGACCAGGCCGCCATGTTCGCGAAGAAGCCCCCGGCCGCCGCGCCGGCCACCCCGGCCCCCCCCGCACCGGCCGCAACAACGCCGGCGGCGCCGGAAACCAAGCCGGCCGAAGAGAAGAAGGCCGACGCCAAGTAGTGCCATTCACATGTTTGGGGTGGCACGGCCTCCCGATGTTGGGTGGCCGTGCATCGTTCAATTGCGAATTGCGGATTGCGGATTGCGGATTTGAAAAAGCGACGCGCGGGTTCCGTTTAATCCGCAATCCGCAATCGCGTCCGGCGTGGGCATGCCAACCCAACACCGCCCGCGATAATTTCCTTGACATCTACCCGCGCCAGCCGCCTTATACATCTCGTCAATTCACGGGTGGTGGCTCGTCGGCGCCGACGGGCCGCCCGCCAGGTCTTTGCGTCGCGCGGCCACGGGCAAAGACCACACATCGAGAGCGAGGGCCGGCTGGAGACATCGGATGAAGCGCATGGCATGGCTGGGGTTGGGGGTGGCAATGGCGATCCTGATCGCGTCGCCCGCAATGGCCGCCGACAAGGAAAAGGCGGCGACGACCGAAAAGGCATCTTCGGAGAAGGCGTCATCGGGCCTCCATGGCGAGTACGCCATGATGGCCAGCGTGTGCAAGTTGACCGACGAGCAGGTCGCCACGCTGAAGACCAAGCTCAAGGCACGGGAAGACGCCGTCGCCGCGCTGGGAAAGACCGGCGAGAAGGCGGCCGCTTCGGAAGCCGAGCACCAGAAGATCACCGATAAGTTCATGGCCGAGATCCTCGCCATCCTGACGCCCGAGCAGCGCATAGCGTGGGAAGCCTTTGCCCTCTCGCGCAGCCTGGCCGCCCACTTCAGGAAGGCGAACCTGACGACCGAGCAGGAGACGAAGATTCACGCGCTCTGCGCCGACCCCGCCAAGGACCTCGCCGCGTCCAAGGGCGACATGACGGAACTCCGGAAGGCCCGGGCCGAGGCCGCCACAAAACTCGGAAAGACGATCGAGGACACCCTCCTGACGGCCGACCAAAAGGCCGCGATGGCCAAGAAGGGCGAGGCCAAGCCGTCCGGCGAAAAGAAGGCCGAAGGCGCCGCCAAGCCCGCGGCGAAGTAGCCGGCCCGTTGCATCCATAAGTTCCGCCATCGCCGATGCGGCGGCGCTATCGCCCGCTACGCCGGGGAGCCGGTGCGCACGGGGTGCCATGCTTTCGCTTGCACGTGTTCAGCCCGCCGCGGCGGGCCTCGCCCCGCCGTGCGGTGCGCCAGTGCCCGTTCGCACGGCCGGACAAGGCCGGCCCCTCCTCGGCGGGCCTTCGGCGTGGCACGCGGATGCGGATCACGCTAAACACATACTTTTGCCTGCGAAAGCATGGCACCCTCAATGCGGCGGCAAGCCCCTGGAGCGACACGACCGCGCCGCGGGCCGCCACCGTCACAGCCTGTCGACCAGCACCGTGACAATAACCACCGAGCCGATGATCACCCATTGCCATGGCGTCGGCACGCCGAAAAAGAGGAGGCCGTACCCGAGGACGCCCATGATGATCGCCCCGAGGAACGTGCCGATGATGCTGCCGCGCCCGCCCGTCAGGCTCGTCCCGCCGACGATCACGGCGGCAATGGCGTAAAGCTCGAGGCCGTCGCCGGCCAGGGGGTCGCCCGTGCCCTGGCGCACCCAGAACACGAAACCCGCCATGGCGGCGCACAGGCCGCTCAGGAGGAACGTGTAGACCTGGATCCGCCCCACGTTGACGCCGCAGAGGCGGGCCGTCTCGGCGCTCGAGCCCACGGCAAACACGTGCCGCCCGAAGACCGTCCGCGACAGGGCCAGATGCCCGAGGAGCATGATGGCAAGGCTCGCCACGATCGGCACGAGACGCTGCGCGAGGACCGGGGCGCGGTAATCGCAGCCGATCGTATGGCCGCCGGCCGCAACCATCGCCAGGCCACGGGCCATCATCATCGCGCCCAGCGTGACGATGAACGACGGAATGCGGAACCGCACCGAGATGCCGCCGTTGAAGAGGCCCGTTGCCAGGCCCACCGCCAGGCCCCCGACGATGCCGATCGCCAGCGACCCCGTGGCGTTCGTCAGCGCCACCATCGTCACGTGGGTCAGGGCGATGAGGCGGCCGACCGAGAGGTCGATGCCCCCCGCGATGATAACGAACGTCGAGCCCACCGCCAGGATGAGGTTGATGGCGCACGAGCCGCCGATGTCGATGGCGTTGTCCCACGAAACGAACGTGGGCCAGTGCCACTCGTGCGTCTCGAAATCGAGAGCGGAAAGGCCGGTCCACAACAGCACCAGCGCCACGAGGACGCACGCGAGGACGAGCGCGCGGTTGGCGGTGATGCGGCTCCGGATGTCGGACACGGCAAGGCCCTTACTTCATCATCACGTTCAGGAAGATGTTGACGGCCAGGCGATGCGCATCGTTGGGCTCGAGGCACCGCGTGCCGTAGGTCTTCATGCCGTCCAGCCCCGAGGCCAGGCCGTACGGGCTGTACACGATGACGAGGTGGCCGTTCAGCTCCACGCCCTTCAGCACGGGGCGATTGAGCGTGGGCGACTCGGCCTGCACCGCCGACGAGTACGTGACCGCGCCGATGGGCGAGCCGGCCGCGCCGCGGAAGATCGGATGATCGGCCGGCAGGTCTTTCAGCGCCGCGTCGGGGAACATCTTCTTCACAAGATCGTTCATGGCCACGTCGAACGGTGCGCGGCCGCAGCACGCCTCGGCCACGAGCACCCCGCCGCGCTCCAGGTAGGCCTTGAGGGCGGTGACCTCGTCGTCGCCCAGGTGGAAGGCGTAATGGCCCGTCAGGTAGAGGATGTTTTTGCCCGCCAGGTCGGTCTGGCCCAGTCTCACGGGAACGGGCCGGTTCATGATCACGACGCCATGCTGCTCGGCCAGCTCCTTGAAGAGCCGGGGCAGGGCGAACGGACGCGGGTTCCAGTCGCCTTCGTGCTCAATCTGGCCGACGACCCAGCCGGCGCGCGGCGGCGGTTCGTCGGGCGGCAGTTGCATGAGCGCGGCGGTGGCGAGGCGGTCGGGCAGGGGCTTCGTGCCGGTGGCGTAGGCCGCGATGTTCTCACCCATCATCAGGGCCTCGTTCGGAGCGGCCGGATCGGCGGCGGCCCACCGCTCGGCCAGGCCCTCGGGGGCGAGGATGACGGCGGCGCGGCAGCCGGTGTTCAGAATCTCCAGACGCTGGGGCGGCACCTTGTGAACGATCGAGCACAGCGGATGGTCGCTCGCCAGCGGCACGAGCTTCGCGTCCGGAAAGAGCTCGTGCAGGATCTCGCGGACGCTGTCGCAGAACGGCTTGCTGCCGGCCTCGGCGTCGAACACGATCAGGCCGCCCTGTTCCACGTATTCCTTGAGGCGCGGCGTCAGGCCCGCGATCATCTGGACCGGGCCGTGGCCGCACACGTGCAGGAGGGGCGCCGCCAGGTACTGCTCGAGCGGCGCATCGCACTTCACCGTCTGCCACGCGACGAGTTCGCCGCCCACGCGTTTGTCCAGGTAGCGGGTCAGGTGCTCGAGGTCCCGCGGATCGCGCCGCCACGCGCCTTCCCACTCCAGCCGCTGGACGAGCATGGGCTTGTAGCCTTTGGCCAGGAAGAGGAGGCACAGGGCGTCCTGGTAGAGGCGCCGGCCGGCGTCGATCTTGGGGTCGCTCCACGAGCCGTCGGGCCGCTGGCCGCCGACGAGCAGGGCCACGCCTTCGCGGAACCAGTCGTGGTCGCCGAACGTGCGCCGCCCGGTGATCACGCCCGTCCGTTCGAGCGAGTAGAGCCAGAAGTAGTACCACGCCTGGGCGCGGCCGGGGTTCTCGCTCAGGGTATAGTGGGCGGTGATCCACTCGAGGCCGCGGTCGATGGCCGCCAGGCGTTCGGCGCTCGCGTCGGGGGTTTCCTGCTTGCCCAGGCGGTCGGCGCACAGGTAGAGGCTTGCCAGTGCCGCCGCCGTCATGCTGCCGTAGGCCTCGGCGGGGTCGGGGTCGTGGTAGACGTAGCCCCATCCGCCGCCGGGCAGTTGCGTGGTGCGGAAGTGGCGGTCGGCGCGTTTCCAGAGGTCGATGGGCACGCGGGCGCCGGCCCGGTCGGCCTCCGAAAGAGCGAGGATCGCGAACTGCGTGTTCGACGCGTCGGGCCGCTCGAAGGCGCGGCGGCGCTCCAACTCCTCGCGGGCCGACGGTCGCCCGCGGTCAAAGTTCGGGTCCATCGCCGGGGCGTCCGGCGCGCGACCGTAGCCCCACGCGCCGGTGGCGCCCTGCGTCTGGACGAGCCAGTCGGCGCACGCCTGGATCTCCTTGGCGTAGCGCTTGGGATCGGCGGAGGTAAACGCCAACGTCTTGAGCGAGACGACGTAGGTCGTCTGGTTGGGCACCTGGCAGAGGGCATCGAGGGCGGCCGCGACGCCCTTATCGTCGGGCGCGACGCCGGCCTGGAGGAGCGCGTAGGTCACGAGGGCCGTGACGCCGCCGTCCTGGGCGTAATCGGGCCACAGGCCGCCGGGTTTCTGGAGGCCCTTCATGAAATCCACGGCCCGCAGGATGCCGGCCCGGACCGCGGCGCCGTCGGGGGCGGGTTCCTCGGCCCATCCGCCGGCCGGAAAAGCGCTAACCGCCACGGCAACAATGGCCGATAACATCAGCATACGGGCCGGTTGAGTCAGCGAGGGTGCCAAGGCATTGCCCCTGTCTACCCACCGCGGCGAAGGCCCGCTGGGGAGGGTCCTATCCCCCGGCGGTGCCGGGGGCTTGCGGCGTCGTGCACGAAACAAACCGTCCTGAGTGAGGTAGCTCATGGCTGAATTAGATTATGACCAGAAGCTCGAACAGTTTAAACACATCCGCGACCGCCTGGTGGCGGAAGTAGGCAGGCAGATTATAGGGCAACGCGAGGTCGTTGACCAGATGCTGGCTTCCGTCTTTGTCCGCGGACACTGCCTGCTGGTGGNNTTCACGCCCGACCTCATGCCCTCCGACATCACCGGCACGGACCTCGTGGACCAGATGCCCAACGGCCGCCGCGAGTTCCGCTTCGTCCAGGGCCCGCTCTTCGCCCAGATCGTGCTGGCCGACGAGATCAACCGTGCCCCGCCCAAGACGCAGTCGGCCCTGCTCGAAGCCATGCAGGAGCGCCAGGTTACCGTCGGCCAGAAGACGTACCCGTTGCCCGAGCCGTTCTTCGTCATCGCCACCCAGAACCCGATCGAGCAGGANNAGGCGCAGCTCGACCGGTTCCTCTTCTGCGTGCACGTGCCGTATCCGACGTCGGCCGAGGAGGAGCGGATCCTGATGGTGCCCACGGGCATGCCCGCGGCGCCGACCGCCCCGGTTCTTGGGGCCGAGCATATCCGGCAACTCCAGGAGGCCGTCCTTTCGGTGCCCGTGTCGCGGTACATCGTGGCCTACGTGGCCAAGCTCGTGCGGGCGACGCGGCCGAGCGACCCGACGGCCCCCGAGTTCATCCGCGAGATGGTCGAGTGGGGCGCCGGGCCACGCGCGGGCCAGCACCTGATCCTGGCGGG
>PMZT01000192.1 GCA_003170085.1 Planctomycetia bacterium
GTATACTCCACTTTCTGGCAAAGGCAAACGTGTTGGCACGGGGGGCGCGGGGCTTTCAGGCGTCGGAATGGGTGGCGGGGGGGGGCCATCCGGCGGGGCTGTGGCGGACGTATCCCCTTTTGCTGCAAGACGTTACGCGAAATGAACGCCGCCCGAGGCGCCTACGGACCGCGCTTCTTGGGCGCCTCGAACTTGCCGCCGGCGTCGAGATTCTCTTCCTTCGCACCCGGCGGCAGCCGGTACTCGAAGACTTCGGGCCGGATCGGCTTATCGAGCCGCCCGTCGGTCAGCGTCAGCACCAGGTCAAGCTCGTCTTCGTCGCCGTAGAACCGCGCCCGGTAGACCGTGCACACGTCGATATTCCCCATCTTCTCATACGCGAGAAGCTCGGCCATCAGGCGCTGCCTGCCCGACTCGCCGAAAACGTCGACCCGCACCGGCCGCAACGTCCGCCGGTCGAACCAGATCCGCCGCGCCGGGACGACCCGGCCGTCGACGCGTCGCGACTCGGTCAGCACGTAGGCGTGCGGCCAGGCCTCGAAGCCGGCGGGCTGGCCGGGCGAAAGCGTAATCCGGAAAATCCCGAGCGCCGGCAGAAGGTCGGTCGGCATCAGACCGAGCGCCCCCTCGCCCGCCCCGCCGCGCTTGCCCACCCACACCGTGTTGACGCGCGGCCTGACCCAGAGCCAGAACCGGCTGGAGTTCATGCCCACGCGGATCAGTTCCTGCCCCAGCACGTCGCCGTGAACGAAAAGGCAGTCGGGCTTCTCGAAGAACACGTGCCCGTCGAGGTCGAACTGAAGCGGCTTCGCCCCTTCCTCATCATGCGGCAGGCTGAGCTTCAGGTGCGTCCGCGACCAGAGGTGCTGAATGGAATCGGCCCAGGCGTTGTGCGCGTCGATCACCTCGGCGGGCGCCAGGACCGGCGACGAGAGCGCGGGCAACAAACGCACGGGGCCGCATCCCGCCGCCAGCGCCGCCGCCACCGCCAGTGCCCCGAGGAGGCTACGCATCGGCCGCACCGTCCTTGGCGGGATCGCCGTCGGCGGCTTTCGAAACGTCGTCTCCGGCGCCGACGTCGGGCGCCGAGTCAGAATCGCCGGCCGCTTCCGGGGCGGACTCAGCGGCCGGACCTGTGGGGGGATCGACCGGCTCGGCCTCGGCCGTCGAGACGTTGTCCCACTTCTCGGGCATGTCGAGGATGTCGCGCAGGCGATCGGCCACCGAGCGGATCTCCTCTTCCGTAACGTTCGGACAGAGAACGGTGTGGCGGCGCTCGGTCCCCGGCTCGCGCAGGGTCAACTCCTCGCCACGGCCGCCCGGCAGACGGCGCGACTCGACGATCTTGAGACGCCGCTTCCGCATCAGCACGAGCGCCAGCACGTACCGGAACCGCTGGGCCTGCACATCATCGGCGGCGGCCAGGTGCTCGAAGAGCTGGAGCAGACGCCCCATGTCAATCAACCGCGGCCCGCGATGCTCCTCGGCATCGGGCTCGGGCACGCGGGTCTTCCAGAAGCTGAAGTACGCGCCCTCGCCGGGGTTCCAGCACGCGGGACAGAATTCCTGCCGCTGGAATCGGTCCTCCTCGGTCGTCTCGGCCACGGCCGAGAAGTACTCATCGCCCACGGCAAACACCCGTTCGCACTTGATGCAGCGCCTTGCGGCGGCATCGATCTTGTACTCGCGTTCCAAAGCTTCAACCTTTCACTTTGCCAGTTGCTTCATCACGACGGCCCTTGTCTCCTGGACCATGCGCTCGGCCAGGGCCACGGTCTCGTCCGACGATTTCCGGATGGCCGCGGCATCGGCGGCATCGGCGTAGCCCGACAGGTTCACCTCGATGTTGATGCGGGCCGCACGGACGGCCCCGAGCGCAAGCTCCGCCGCCACGCCCACGTCGCTCACCAGGTTCGGGTTGGCGATATCCGCCAGGCGCCGGCTGATTTCAAGCACTTGGCGCGCGGCCTCGAGCACGCGGCCCACGAGCCGGAGCGACTCCTTTGTCGCGCCGCGGACGGCCTCCGCGCGGGCGGCCTTCTCGGCCTCGGTGTTCTTCGGCATCCGGTAGGCCGCCATGATCGCCTCGTAGGCGTCCATGTCTTCGTGGGCAAGATCGACGAGCAACTGCCGCGCCTTGCCCAGCGTGCCGAGCGCCGTCTCGATCTCGGGCTGGACGGCCTTGAACTTCTCCTTGCCGGCCGTAAAGCCGGCGGCCATGGAGGCCATCGTCGAGGCGAGCGCCGCGGCCATCGCCGCCACGCTGCCGCCGCCGGGCGTCGGGCGCGCCGCCGCCGCGTCGTCAAGGTACCGCGTCAGAGGTTCCTGGCGATAGTTCATTTTGCCCCCATTTGCTGGTGACCCGCCGCTCCCGCGGCAGGCTTGGGCGGGCACGAAGGCCCAGGGTGCATACACCCCAACACTCGGTGCGGTGAGCATAGACGCCGGAGGCAGGCGGGTCAAGTCATACCGCGCCGGAGATTCAAGGAATCGGCGGCCGCAATGCGGTCAGGCTTTCCTTTACGGCCAGGCGGCCGTACCACTCGCGCTACGGCTGCTTCTTGATCGCCTCGGCGGCCTTCGGGTCGCTCGTCAGCACGCAGATGACCGGCGTTTTCAGGTACTCGCGGGCCACGCGGATAACGTCCTCGGGGCGAACCTGCCGGAGGCGCCAAATCTCCTCCGCCGCGAAATTATACCCAAGGCCCAGGCACTCGTCAGCCGCGGCCTCGAAGGCCCATCCGTCGAGCGTCTCGCGGCCGAGTTCCTTGGCCGTGATGACGGTCTCGCGGGCCGAAGCAAGTTGCTTCTCGGTGAACTCCTCCTTGGTGGCCCGCGCCATGTCGGCCTCGATGATGCGAACAACCTCGGCCACCTTGTCGGGCCTGCACTCGCCCTCGGCGGCATAATAGCCGGGCCTGAGGCCCACCATCGAGAAGGCGTGAACGTCGTACACAAGGCCCTTGCCGCGCAGTTCCTCGAACAGCCAGCCGCTCGGCATCTGGTAGCCCGCCATGATCGTGTTGAGGATGTCCATGGCGAACCGGTCGCGGACGTTGTAGATGTCCATGCCGGGGTACGCCACGAACACGAGGGCGGCTTCCTTCTCCGACGGCTTGAGGTAGACCTCGCGGGCGGGCACGGTGCGCGGCGGCACGTCCTTGGGGAACACCAAGCCCGTGTTCGCCGGCACGGTCTCGACGGCATTGGCCGCATAGTACGCAGCCTTCCTGAGGTCGATGCCCCCGAACACGGCCACGACGAGGTTGTTGCCAACGACATATTTCTTGTGCCACGCATCGAGGTTCTGGCGCGTCATCGCCTTGACGGAATCCGGCGTCCCGAGAACCGGGAACTGGTACGGCGAATCCTTGAAGAAGACGCGGTTGAAGTACAGGCCGGCCTCGCCCTGCGGCGTATCGGCCATGTGGGCGAGCCCGGCAAGGATCTGCGTGCGCATCCGCTCCATCTCGTCCTGCGGGAACGTCGGATGCAGGAAACAGTCGGCCGCTAAGTCGAACGTCTTCTCGTAGTCCTCGGCCAGGCACTTGGCCGAGAGGTAGACGGTGTTGCGTCCGGCGGCGGCGGCCATGTCGGCGCCCATCGCGTCGAGGGCCGAGGCGATCTCGGGCGCCTTACGCTTCG
The DNA here is from genome assembly GCA_003170085.1 of Planctomycetia bacterium. GTDB lineage: Bacteria > Planctomycetota > Phycisphaerae > FEN-1346 > FEN-1346 > FEN-1346. The sequence goes on from PMZT01000192.1 coordinate 3,646, forward strand.
CCGTGCCCTTGAGCATCATCTCGGCCATGAACGACGAGATGCCGGCGCACGGCTCGCTCTCCACCGAGAGGCCGCCGCGCGTGAACATCTGGATGCTCACCGTGGGGTACCCCTCGACCGGGCACAGGAGCAACCGCACGCCGTTCGGCAAAATCCGCTCGATGATCTGCGGCCGGACCTTGGCGGCGGGCACCGGGGCAATCAGCGGCTTCTCGACGCCGGGCGCCTGGCCGGCGGGGGCCTTCGCCTTCGGCCGGATCGTGGTCATGCAAAGCGTCTCGGGCCTGAGGTACTGGGCCGCCACACGCTGCACGTCCTCGGCCGTCACGGCCTGAATGGCGCGAACGTACCGCTCCGAGAAGTGCGGCGCACCCAGCAGGAGCTGGTTGGTGCCGAGGTCGGTGGCGATCTCCTCGCAGTTCTCAAGGCTGAAAACGAACTCGCTGACCTTCTGCCGCTTGGCCCGCGTGAGTTCGTCGGAGGCCACCTTCTCCTTGACCACCCGCGCCAGGTGCTCCATGACGGCCTGGCGCGCGGCCTCGGCCTTGTCTGGATCGGACTCGAACAGCACGGCGAACGAGCCGCCGTCGTACCCGGCGGGCGTGATGCTCTCGCACGCGATCGACTGGACGAGGTTGCGCTTGTCGCGCAGGTCGGCCACGAGGCGCGACGCCCGGCCCTCGCCCAGAATGAACGCGAGGATGTCGAGCGGGTACAGGTCGGGGTGCGTGAGATCGACCGTCGGGAACTGGATGAGCATGCGGACGCTGGTCACGTCCATCTCGGCGGACGCCGTGCGCGGGGCCACCTGCCGCTCGCGCTCGGGCAGGACCGTGGGCGCCGCGGGGCGCCGCTTCCAGTTGCCCAGGACCTGGCGGATCTTCTCGGCCACCTGGTCGCAGTCAAAATCGCCCACCGCCACGGCCACGGCGTTGTCGGGCACGACCACGCGGTGATAGAATTTTGCAAGGTCCTCGTGCTTGAGCTGCTTCAGGTCCTCGAGGTGCCCGAGCACCGGGTATCGGGCGGGGTGGCGCAGGAAGAACGTTTCGTCGGTCAGTTGCCAGAGGCGCGACTCGGGGTCGGCGTCGGACCGCTCGATCTCGCGCTGGACGACCTCGAATTCGCGGTCGAAGGCCTTCTTCTCGATGAGGTTGTTCGAGACGTAGTCGCCGATAACCTCGATGAGGCGGCCGACGTTCGCAGCGCTCGTCTCGCCGAAGTAGCAGACGAACTGCTTGGTCGTGTGGGCGTTGGTCTGGGCGCCGATGATCTCGAGGGCGTCGCGGATCTGGTCCTCGGTGCGCGTGGGCGTGGCGCCGCCCGAAACCACGTGCTCCAGCAGGTGCGAGATACCCGCGCCCGAGTACTCGCCCTCGTTCAGGCTGCCCGCACTGACGTAAATGCGGAACGCCGCAACGCCGCCAAGATGCCGTTCGCGGACGATCACGCGGAGGCCGTTCGGAAGGCGCTCGATGCGCTCGCCCAGGCGGGTCTGCTCCACGTCGGGCGCCGCCGGTTCCTTCGCCGCCCGCGCCCACGGCGCCAAGCCTGCCACCATGATCACCGCAAGGACCATCGCGGTGCCCAGGCTCCGGATCGAACGGAGTGTCGTCATGAGTCGGCCTCCACCAACGCAGAGTTCATACAACCATGAATGCGAAACACGCGGCGCGGCGTTACCGGCCCTTGAACAGGTCCTCGACGACCCGCGTCATGACCTCGGTGAACTGGGCAAGCTCATCCAGGCTGATCCACTCGTTGGCCATGTGATCGGCCCCTTCCGGGCCGCACCAGAATCCGACCGCCGGAATGCCGCGCAGGATCAGGAACTTGGCGACCGTGGCCCCGGACTGCCCGGCCCGCTCCGGCCGGGTGCCCGTGACCTCTTCGGTCCGCTGCTCGAGGTACGCCACGACCGGATGGTCCATCGCCACGAGCGACGGCAACTGGTGCGAGAGGACGTCGAGTTCCATTTTCACGCCGCCCGACATCTGCTCTGTCTCATGCAGAACCCGGCATAGGTGATCTATGATCGCCTGCCCGTCGGTGCCGGGAAGGTAGCGGATGTCGATCAGGGCCTCGCATTTTCCGGGCACGATGTTCGGCACGGTGCCCGCATGGATCGCCCCGAGATTGAGCGTCGGCGGCGTGAAGAGGTCCGACGGGACCGACGGCGGCCGCCAGCGCCGGATCTGGTTCAGGAAGTCGATGACCGGCCACACGGCGCTCGCGCCGCGGTCGGGCTCCGACCCATGCGACTGGCGCCCCACGGCGCGGACCTTGAGGAACAGTGCCCCCTTCTCGCCCACGTCGATCATGCGCATGCCGTAGCCGGCGTCGGGGACGATCGCCACGTCGGCCTCCACGCCGCACTCCTCCAGCAGGTACTGCATACCGAGGCTGCTGCCGGCCTCTTCGTCGGCGGCGGCCACGATGAGGAGTTCGCCCCCGAGGTCGGCCTCGCGCTCTTTCAGGCAGCGGGCCATGACCATCATGGCGGCGAGCGCCCCCTTGTTATCCTTCGCCCCGCGGCCGATGAGGCGGCCGTCCTTTTCAATGGGCTCGAACGGGTCGGTCTCCCAGCCGTCGCCGGCCGGCACCGTGTCGAGATGCGCGACCACCATGATGCGCGGCTGCCCGCGGCCGACGTGGGCCACGACGTTCGCGCGGCCGGGAATCTTGGCGTATGTCTCGTACGGGATGCCGTAGCGGTCGCAGAAATCGAGGAAGACCTTGGCGGCCTTGTACTCGTCGCCGGGCGGATTGACCGTCTTGGCGCGGATGAGGTCCGCCAGGTACGTCTTCAGGTCGTCCGCGTGGGCCTGGATGTACTCGCGAACGGGGTTGCTCATCGAGGTCGGCATGGAATCTTTCCAGGTGGAGCAGCGGAGCCACAAAGCGGCTGAGGCACGGGGGACGATGAACCCCGGATTGAGTTCCTGCATCGGCGCCGCTTCCGGCACCGGCGGTTCAGTCTTCCTCATTCGGGCTGCGCGTCTGGTCCACCTCTTCCAGGTACGACAGCGTCCGTTCGAGCTCATTCTGGAGGTGCCGCACGCGCAGCAGGCTGCGGACCCGCGTCAGAAGCTCCCACTTGTTGATCGGTTTCGAGAGGAAATCGTCGGTCCCCGCGTCCACCGCCCGCTCGATGTCGCGATCCTCCGTCAGCGCGGTCACCATGCAGATGGGGATGTTCCTGGTGGCCGGGTCGCTCTTCAGCTTGCGGCAGATCTCGAAACCCGACAGCTTGGGCATCATAATATCCAGCAAGATGAGGTCCGGCTTCGCATCGGCTACGCGATCGAGGGTTTCCTGGCCGTCGAAGGCCGTCACGATGCGGCAACCCAGGTCGTCGAGGTACGCCTGCAGCAGTTCCACGTTCTGCTCGGTATCGTCGGCGATCAGGATGGTGGAGTTCCGCACCTCTTGCTCGAAATCGGTGGTCATCGCCGCCTCCTTGTCATCATGCCCGCAACCGCGGCCCGCGGGCCGCCGGGCGTCTCACTCGGCTAAACGCAGCCGCTGGAGCAAAAGTTGCGTCCGTTTCGGCAGCGATTCGCCGCCGACCACGGCCAAGGCCCTCAGATGGCTCGCCAGAAGGTCCAGCCCGGCCCGGTCATTCACCTCGTACCAGTGCGGCACGAGGCCGAGCACCAGGCCGAACGCCTCCGCGCGATCCACCAGGGCGTCGAAAACGCCCGCGTCGTTCCAATCGAAACCCAGGAACAGTTCCGGCCGCTCCAGGCTCATCCCCACAAGGTAGATGCCGCCGGCGGTCGTCGGGCCGAGAACGACATCGTCGATGAGCAGCCGGTCGAACGCCTCGATGACGGCGGAATCGGGCACCGTCGGGCAATCGGTCACCAGCACCACCGCCCGCTGATGCCCCATCCGGAACGCGTACTCGAACAGGCTGGCCAGAATCTGCCCGCGGCTGCCGCCCTGCTGCTGAACCAGCCGCCAGTGCCTCGAGGCCAGCAGCGACACCGCCGCACGGGCGCCCCGCGGAGCGTAGCACAAGACGCGCACATCGGCCGAAAGGTGTGCGAACCGTTCGCACAGGTCCATGATGAAGCTACGGTACAGCTTGACCGACGTGGGCGCATCCAGGGCGTCGGCCAGGGCCGGCTTGGCCAGCCCCGCCTGCGGGTTCCTCGCCAGTAATCCCAACAGGGTGGACATACGCCCCACCGCTCCTGCCAAGGCCCTGCGGCCACCTGGTCCACGGCTGCCGTGTATTCAAGTGTGCCCCCACGCCGAACCAGCCGCACGCGATTAATCAATCCAAGGATTATAGTTTCGACCGGCCGAAAGTGTCCATGAAAAAGCCCGGAAGGCGTAACCCATGAGCCTTGCGGCGGGCCATTGCAACGGGTACCATCCACACGTAGAAAAACGCTGTGCTGCTGCGAGGCCGAGAATCCGGACCGCGCTCGTTGGGGGATCACGCCATGACACGCCGCATTGCCTTGCTCTTGCCGCTGGTCGTCTGCCTCTGTGCCTCCTGCCAAACCCCTGAGCAGAAGGCGGTCAGCATGGTTCTTGCCCATGGTGGCCAGGTAGTCAGGGACGAAAAGCTCCCCGGCAAGCCAGTCGTTGAAGTCATATTTGTGTTCGGACATGACACCCACATTTCTAAAGTGGGGTTTATCTGGCCCCTCGCGATCCTGACCCAGAGCGGGTGGGAGTCCGAGTTCTCGGACATCCGGGGGCTGAAGGCCCTGCGCCGCCTGGATTTGGGCGGCTTGCCTATCTGGGACGCCCATCTGGACGCGATCAAGGATCTCGAGAATCTTCAGCAGCTCGACCTCTATATGAAGCAAATCACGGACGCCGGTCTGAAGCAGATCGGGACGATGAAGAACCTGGTAAGCCTGAATATCGGCGCCACCAAAATCACGGACGCTGGTCTTGCGAACCTGAAGGGGCTGAAGAACCTTGAGGACCTGGACCTCCTGGGGACCGATATCAAGGACGCCGGCCTGGTAGACCTGTTGAAGGAACTCAAGGCCCTGCGCAAGCTGAGGCTGAGCGGGACCAGGATCACGGACAATAGCCTGAAGCAAGTCAGCGAATTGAAGGACCTTGAATATCTCCTCCTGGATACCACGGGCGTCACGGACGCGGGCCTGAAGAATATCAAGGAAATGAAGGGCTTGAAAAGTCTCGCTCTCAGCCAAACGCAGGTGACGGACGCCGGGATTCGGGAGCTTAAGGGAATGAAGGGCTTGCAGGAACTGATCCTTAATCAAACGAAGGTTACGGACGCCGGGATGCGGGAACTCAAGGAAATGCAAGGCCTGCAGAAACTCTCCCTTTCCAGGACCAGAATCACCGAGGCCGGCCATCAAGACCTGAAGGAACTCAAGGCACTGAAGGAACTCAATCTCAGTGAAACGGCGATTACGTACGAAGGTCTGCTGGAAATACGACAAGCCATGCCTGGCACCAGGGTTGTTTGCTACCATGGCGGCAGCCCGGTGCCGCGAGAGCATAGAACGCCTTCGCCGCCAACCGAACCCCCGAATGAGCAGACGGCGGTCAATTGCGTCCTTGTCCATCGCGGCAATTGCGTGCGGGACGAGAGCCTCCCCGGCCACCCGGTCGTCGGGGTGACGCTGATAGACGGGCAATTCCCATTCACCGACGCCGATATGAAGCAACTGGTTGCACTCAAGGACCTTCGTTCGCTGCAAATCTGCTCTCGGCTTTTGACCGACGCCGGCTTTGCGGAGGTGAAGAAGTTGAGGCACCTGGAGAAACTCAACCTGTTTGGAAACGATATCTCTGACGCCGGCCTCATTGACCTCTTCAAGGAACTCAAGGACCTTCGCAATCTAAACCTGGGACGCACCAGAATCACGAACGCGAGCCTCGTGGCAATGAAGGAACTGAAGGGGCTTGAAAGGCTGGGATTAAGCCTGACCGCCATAACGGATGCCGATATGGTGCAGATTGCGGAGTTGAAGGGACTTCGGGATCTCAACCTGGAAGGCACGCACATCACAGACGTTGGGATACGGCAACTGAAACACCTCAAGGACCTTAAGGTCCTCGTCCTTTTCAACACCGGAATCACTGACGCTTGCCTTCAAGACCTGAAGGAATGCAAGGGCCTGAAGAACGTCTTCCTTACGAATACGGCGATCACACGTGAAGGCAAGGCAGACCTGCGAAAGGCAATGCCAGGAACTGCGGTCAACTAATAAGGACTGAGGTCAGGCGTAGTGTCCGGCGAGAGTGAGTTCGCCCGCGCGGCGCCGCATTTGAAGGCGCCGCATTTGAAGTTGACATCCGGCCCCGGCGGGGTATGATACCGGGCCTTACGAAGTGGATGCGTTTCCCCATGGGGTAACTGTTCCGCCTTGGCGGACGTGGGGCTCCGGGCGACTGCGGCCGCCTGAGTCCAAGCCTCGGAAACGCCATACGGGCCGCGCACTTCCGGTGCGCACAGAAGTTCCAGATTTCAGGTTCCGGGTTCCTGGTTCGCCCTCGGGCGGCCTGTAACGCGGCGATCATTTTTCAACCTGGGGCCTGGAACGTGGGACGCAGGACCGAGGTTTTCATGGCAAAGAAACTGCCGCACGACTGGTTCCGCGACAAGCTGCGGGGAATGCCGGCGCGGGCGCTGCTCCTGGCTACCGGCAACGTCAGCCCGGAAGACATGGAGAAGCCGTTCATCGGCCTCGTGTCGAGCTTTACGGACCTGATTCCCGGCCACGCGCACATGCGGCGGCTGGAGCGGGCGATCGAGCACGGCGTGTTCGCCGGCGGCGGCGTGTCGTGGCTCTTTTCGGTGCCGGGCATCTGCGACGGCATTGCGATGGGCCACGAGGGGATGCACTACAGCCTGCCCAGCCGCGAACTCATCGCCGACATGATCGAGTCGATCACGATGGCGCACCGGCTGGACGGCCTCGTGCTCCTCACGAACTGCGACAAGATCACCCCGGGCATGCTCATGGCGGCGGCGCGGCTGGACGTGCCGGCGATCGTCGTCACGGCCGGGCCGATGCTCTCGGGCCGGTACAAGATGGAGCGGCTGGACCTGGTGCACGACACGTTCGAGGCCGTCGGACGGTTCAAGGCCGGCCTCATCAGCCAGGACGACCTCGATCACCTCGAGTGCGAGGCCTGCCCCGGCGGCGGATCGTGCCAGGGCCTCTTCACCGCCAACACGATGGCCTGCGTAACCGAGGCCATGGGCATGAGCCTGCCGTACTGCGCCGCGGCCCTGAATGCGAGCGCCAAGAAGGACCGCATTGCGTACGCCTCGGGCAAGCGGATCGTGGACCTCGTGAAGCAGGGCATCACGACCCGCACGATCCTCACGCGCAAGGCCTTCGAGAACGGCATCGCGGTCGATATGGCGCTGGGCGGCTCAACGAACACCGTCCTGCACATCCCGGCGATCGCGAACGAGGCGGGCGTGGACCTGCCGCTGGAGATTTTCGACACGATCAGCCGGCGGACGCCGCACCTCACGAACTTCCGCCCGGCCGGCGACATGATGATGGAAGACCTGGATGCGGCCGGCGGCGTGCCGGCGATGCTGCAGCGCCTGGGCTCGCGGCTGAACAACTGCATGGGTGATAGCGGCCAGAAGACGTACGAGATCGCCGCGGCGGCGTCCGTGAACAGCGACGAGCTGATCCGGCCGATCGACAAGGCGTATCACACGGAGGGCGGCATCGCGATCCTCCGCGGGAACCTCTGCCCCGACGGCGCGGTCATCAAGCAGTCGGCCGTGTCGGCACGGATGCGGACGTTCACGGGCAAGGCCCGCGTGTTCGACAGCGAGCAGGCGGCAAATGACGCGATTATGGCCGGCCGGATCAAGGCGGGCGATTTTGTGGTCATCCGCTACGAAGGCCCGGCGGGCGGACCCGGCATGCGCGAGATGCTCGCGGCCACGGCGGCCCTCAAGGGCTTGGGCATGGCCGACAAGGTGTACCTGATGACCGACGGGCGGTTCTCCGGCGGCACGGCGGGACCATGCATCGGGCACGTCAGCCCCGAGGCGGCGGCCGGCGGCATCATTGCCTTCGTCAAGAACGGCGACGAGATCTTTGTGGATCTCGACAAGCGCGTCCTCGAGCTCAAGGTCGGCAGGACCGAACTCGCGAAGCGCCGCAAGGCATGGAAGAAGCCGCAACCGAAGATCACAACGGGTTACCTGGCGCGGTATGCCAGAATGGTAACGAGCGCCAGTACAGGAGCTATCTGCCGCTAGGGAATTGCGGATTGCGAATTGCGAATTAAGAGAAACAACGGCGGGGCTGTTCAATCCGCAATCCGCATTCCGCAATCCGAAATCGTGCACTACCCGGTGGTGTAACGGTAACACAGGAGGTTTTGGTCCTCCTATTCCTGGTTCGAATCCAGGCCGGGTAGCCAACAATACGTTTAGGTAGCCAACAATACGTTTTGCCGTCCCGCTTGCGGGGCGCTTCAGGGGCGAACGACGTGAGCAACAGGCCGGTAAAATCGCTGATTATGGCCGCGGGCATGAGCACCCGCATGAAGTCCGCGCGCTCGAAGGTGTTGCACGAGGTCGCGGGCCGGCGCATCCTCGATTACGTTCTCGACGCCTGCCGCGGGGCGGGCATCGCCGATCAGATTCTCATCGTCGGAGCCCTGCGCGACCAGGTCATGGGCGCCTACGCCGATGCCAAGGACATCTCCTGGGTCGTGCAGGAGCCGCAACTCGGCACCGGCCACGCGGTCATGATGGCCCGGGATGCGCTCAAGGGCTTCCAGGGCGACCTCGTGGTCATCGTGGGCGACGCCGCCATGATCCGGCCCGAGACCGTCCGCACGCTCCTTGAGACGCACCGCCGCGAGCAGGCCGCCGTCACGCTCATCACCGCGATTCTCGATGACCCCAAGTGGTTCGGCCGCATCGTCCGCGACAAGGCGGGCAACCTCCTGCGAATCGTCGAGGCCAAGGACTGCACGCCCGACGAGTACGCGATCAAGGAAGTCAACCCGTCGTTCTACGCGTTCCGCTGGCCGGCCCTCGAGAAGGTCCTCTCGCGGATCACGAACCATAACTCCAAGAAAGAATACTACCTGACCGACGCGGTCGGCCTGCTCATCCAGGCCGGCGAGAAGGCCGTAGCCGTCCCCGCCGCGCAGCCGGAAGAGGTGGAAGCGGTCAATAGCCGCGAGGACCTCGCGCTCGTGGCGGCGCTCATGCGGCGGCGGATCCTCAAGGCGCTCATGGCGGCGGGTGTTACGATCGAGGACCCGGCGACCACGTATGTGGATTACAATGTAACGGTCGGCCCGGACACGGTCATCGGCCCCTGCACGGTCATTCGCGGGCCGGCCACAATCGGCCGGAATTGCCGCGTCGGCCCGATGGCGCACCTCCGGCCCGACTGCGTTCTTGCGGACGGGGCCGAGGTGGGCGCGTTCGTCGAGATGAAGAACTCGCGCCTGGGCGAGAAGGTCCTCGCGCGGCACCTGGCCTACGTGGGCGACGCCACGGTCGGGCCGCGGACGAATATCGGCTGCGGCACGATCACGGCGAACTCCGACGGGTACGGCCACAAGTTCCTCACCGAGATCGGGGCCGATGCGTTCCTCGGCGCCGGAACGATCCTCGTGGCCCCCACGTCGGTGGGCGACAAGGGCCGCACGGGCGCCGGCGCGGTGGTGACCCGGAGCCGGCCGGTGCCGGCGGGCGAGACGTACGCGGGCGTGCCGGCGAAGAAGCTGGGCGAAAGTTCCAAGGTCCAGGGTCGGCGTTCCAAGGCGGAGAAGAAACAAAGTTCAAAGTCCAAGATCCCAGGTCCCACGTCGAAAGCGAAGCGCCCGAAGGCGGGGGCGAAGCGGAGCTAGGATCGGCGGCTTTTGATGTAAGGGGAGTGCCATGAACCATCTGAAGATCTTCTCGGGCAACGGCAACCGGCCGCTGGCCGAGGCCATTGCGAAATCGCTCGGCCGGCCGCTTGGCGACGCCGCCATCACGCTTTTCCCCGACGGCGAAATCTTCGTCAAGATCAACGAAGACGTGCGCGGCCAGGACATCTTCATCGTCCAGCCCACGTGCGCGCCCCAGAACGATAACCTGATGGAACTGCTCCTCTTCATCGATGCGGCGCACCGCGCCAGCGCCCAGCGCATCACCGCCGTGATCCCGTATTACGGGTACGCGCGGCAGGACCGCAAGGACGAAGGGCGCGTGCCGATCAGCGCCAAGCTCGTCGCCAACATGCTCCAGGTGGCCGGGGCCGATCGCGTCCTCACCGTCCACCTGCACGCGTACCAGGTGCAGGGCTTCTTCGACATTCCGGTCGATCACCTGCTGTCGGAGCCGGTTTTCGCCAAATACTTCCGCGGCCTCAAGATTCCGAACCTGACGGTCGTGTCGCCCGACGTGGGCAACGTCAAGACGGCCCGCATCTACGCCGAACTTCTGGGCGGCGACCTGGCGATCATCGACAAGGAGCGCCTGAGCGGCACCGAGGTCCGCGCCGGGGCGCTCATCGGCAACGCCAAGGGCCGCAACATCCTCCTCGTGGATGACATGATCACCAGCGGCGGAACGATCGCCAAGGCCGCGGCCCTGCTGGCCGAGCACGGCGCCCTTGACATCCACGTGGCCGCCACGCACGCGGTCCTGTGCGGCGAGGCGATCGCGCGCCTGAAGAGCGCCCCGATCAAGTCGGTCGTGGTGACCGATACGATTCCGCTGTCGGCCGAGGCGGCCAAGCTGAAAATGCTCAAGCGACTGAGCCTCGCCCCGCTGCTGGCCGAGGCCATCAAACGCATCCATCTGCACAAGTCCGTGAGCCAGTTGTTCCTGAGAAAAACCGAACGCAAAGACTGACCGAAAGGAGTCCGTTGTGGGTATTGCCACCGAAACGTTGCATGCGAAGAAACGCGAAACGAGCGGCACCCGGGCCTCGCGCCGCGTGAGGACCGAGGGCCAGGTGCCCGCCGTTCTCTACGGCCACAAGGAGGCGGCGGTGCCGATCCTGCTGGCGGCCGAGGAGTTCGGCGAGGCGCTGCGCCACCATGGCCGTATGTTCGAGCTCGACCTCGACGGCCACAAGGACGTCGTCCTCCTCAAGGACCTCCAGTACGACTCCTTCGGCGACCACATCATCCATGCCGACTTCATGCGCATCGCCCTGGATGAGACGCTGACCCTGGAGGTGCCCATCCAGCTCAAGGGCGTGCCGAAGATCGAGCACGCCGTGCTCCAGCAGACGCTGGCGCAGGTCGAGGTGGAGTGCTTGCCGAAGGACATCCCGCAGGCGCTGGTCTTCGTCGTGGCCGACATGCTCGTCGGCGACATCCGCCGCGTACGCGACATCCCGCCGGTGCCGGGCGTGAAGATCCTGACCGATCCCGAACTCATCGTGGCCACCGTTACCGCCATTATCGAGGAAGTGGTCGCGGCCCCCGCAGTCGCCGTACCGGCCGAGGGTACGGGCGTCGAGCCCGAGGTCATCGGTCGCAAGGCCAAGGAAGAGGGCGAGGAAGGCGAAGAGGACGAAGAGGGCGAGAAACCCGCCGGCAAGAAGAAGGAGTAGGGCTCGCCGGACCGTTCGCCCCTGCCCCTGGCGACCGGCCACCCGTAGCCGGCCCGCTTGCGCGGCGCGCGGGGGTGGCCGTACGATCGGAGGGGTCGGCCGTTGCACGGGCGCGGCGCCCGTGGCGCCGTAACGAGGCGTATGAAACTGATCGTCGGGTTGGGCAATCCGGGGCCGCGTTACGCCGACACGCGGCACAACGTCGGGTGGCGCGTGGTCGAGGAATTGGCCGCCCGCGGCCAGGCCGGCGGCTGGAAAGAGAAGCTCGACGCCGCCGTGGCGGAGGCCCGCTGGGGCTTCGAAAAAGTCGTGCTCGCCCGGCCGCTGACGTTCATGAATCTGTCGGGCATTGCCGTGCGGCAGTTGATGGAGTTTTGGAAAGTCGGAAGGTACGACCTGTTGGTGGTGAGTGACGATCTGGCGCTCGACGTCGGCCGCATTCGTCTGCGGCGCAGCGGCTCGGCGGGCGGCCACAACGGCCTCGCGTCGATCGTCACGCACCTGGGCGACGACCAGTTCGCGCGGTTGCGCGTCGGCATCGGTCCCGCCCCGGCGGTGGAGCAGCACGCCGAGTTCGTGCTGGGGTCGTTCACGAACGCCGAGCGCCCGGTCATTGAAGAGGCGATTCACCAGGCGGCCGACGCGGCGGAATGCTGGATCACGGGTGGCCTCTCGAGGGCCATGAACCGATTTAACCGATTCAAGGAAGAGGAGCGGTCAAACTGAGGAGGTGGCCACGAGGCCAACGATTATGCCAAAGCTGAATCTGAGTCGAGTGTACGAGGCGATGTTCCTGGTCGACAGCGGCGACGCCGCATCGTGGGACGATCTGGTGAAGCACATCGCGAACATCCTTACCCGCAACGGCGCCGAGATCGTCGGCATCACCCGGTGGGATGAGCGCAAGCTGGCCTACACGGTGGCGAAGCGCAAGCGCGGCACGTACGTGCTGGCGTTCTTCGACCTGAAGAACGGCCTGGCCGTCGTCGAGATCGAGCGCGATTGCAGCCTGTCGGAGAAGGTCCTGCGAACGCTCCTCCTCAAGGCCGACCACTTCTCCGTGGCCGACATGCGCCTCCAGTTGGGCGAGGACATCCGCCAGGACGTCGCGCAGCGCCTGATGACCGAGCGCGGCGAGACCGCGGCCGTGGTCCACGCCGTCGTCAGCAAGCCCACGCACACCGGCGGCGAGCCGGTCCTTCCGGAACCCTCCGGCGACTATGAGCCGCGCCACGAGCGCGGCCGCCGCTCGGAACGCTACTAGAACCTCTTCTCTAGGGGACGATCATGGCCAACTTTAACAAGGTAATCTTGGTAGGCAACCTGACGCGCGACCCGCAGCTCCGGTACACGCCCAACCAGACGGCCGTGTGCGACATCGGCCTGGCCATCAACCGCAAGTGGAAGGCGGCCGACGGCCAGATGAAGGACGAGGTCTGCTTCGTCGAATGCACCGCCTGGGGCCGTACGGCTGAGAATATCACGAAGTATGTGACCAAGGGCAGCCCCCTTTTGGTCGAGGGCCGTCTGACGTTCCAGACCTGGGACGGCAAGGACGGTCAGAAGCGCAGCAAGCTCTTCGTGACCGTCGATACGTTCCAGTTCATCGACAGCGGCAAGGGCGGCCCCGGTGGCGGCCAGGGCGGCGGCGCCAACCGCCCTGCCCCGTCGCAGGACGCCAAGCCCCAGCCCGCGGCGGCCGGCGGCGGCGAGAGCCAGGCGCCCCCGGGCAACGAGTACGATTTCAACCAGAACGTCGAGGACGATACGATCCCGTTCTAGCCCAGGCCGCACGCCAAGGGCCACAAGCGGGAACCTGTACGTTGAACCTTGAAACTTGGAACCTGAACCGGTTTTGCGAGGAGACAGACACGTGCCTAAGCCCAGTCCGAAACGTAAAATGGTCCGATTCCGTGACCGCGCCAAGTGCCGCTTCTGCCGCGAGAACGTCACGCACATCGACTACAAGGACACCCAGACGCTGCAGAAGCTCGTGACGACGCGCGGCAAGATGCTCAGCCGCAAGCGCAGCGGCAACTGCGCCGGCCATCAGCGCGAGGCCGCGCGGGCGCTGAAGCGCGCGCGCTTCCTGTCGCTCATGCCCTATATCAGCTAACCCGGAACCACCGGCACGGGCCGCGCATGGCCCCGCCAGACTTGGGAGACTACGTATGAAGGTATTGCTTCGGCAGGACGTGGCCAGCCTGGGCACGGTCGGCGACATCGTGGAGGTCAGCGAGGGCTACGCCCGCAACTATCTCCTCCCCCGGCATGTGGGCGTCGAGCCGACGCCGGTCAACTTGAAGCGCGTGGAGCAGGACAAGGTCGAGCGCGACCTGCGCGTCAAGCAGAAGCTCGAGGCCCTCAAGGCCCTGGCGGCCAAGATGGGCGGCATGTCCGTCACCATCAAGGCCAAGGCGAACGAGCTGGGCCACCTCTTCGGCTCGGTCACCGAGGAGCACATCGTCCTGGCGCTGGCCGCCGAGGGCTACAAGGTCGACCCGTCGCAGGTCGCCCTGGCGGCGCCCATCCGCACGCTCGACAAGTTCCGCGTGCCGATCCGCCTGGCCGAAGACATCCAGGCCGAGATCGACGTCTGGGTCGTGCCGGACGAGTCGGCCCCCGCGCCCGAGGCGTAAGCCTCGCGGCTGCGGAGATAGAATTTCCATATCGGGTGGCACGGCCTCCCGCTGTTGGGTGGCCGTGCGTTCCATCGGAGGAAGCACGGCCACGCAAAGGCGGCCACCGCAACGTCAATCTGATCCGGAGGAAAGCGATGCTGAGCGCGCGGAACCAGTTCAAGGGAACCGTCGTTTCCGTGAAATATGGCGCGGTGATGAGCGAGGTCGTCATCGACATCGGCGGCGGGCACGAGATCGTGTCCCTGATCAGCGTATCGTCCGCCAAGCGGCTCAAGCTCAAGAAGGGCAAGACGGCCGTGGCGATTATCAAAGCCACGGAAGTCATCGTTTCGACCGACGACGAGTGACCTGTCATGGCCAAACGCCGAGTTCAGGCCGGCCACCCCATTCTCCGTGCCCGCGTGTGGGTTGAGATGAAGGGCGGGCCTGCGATCACCGAGGCCGGCGCGGACCTCCTGCGACAGATCGACGCGTGCGGTTCGCTTTCCGAATCCGCCCGACGGCTGCGATTCAGTTACCGCCGGGCGTGGCTGCTTGTGGACGGCATGAACAGGCGCTGGCCTTCCCCCCTGGTCGAGACCGCCACGGGCGGACTGCGGGGCGGAGGATCGCACCTCACGGACCTGGGCAGCCGGGTGCTCCGCAGTTACCGGGACCTGCAACTCCAAGTCGAAGCGGTCTTGGATCACGTCACCGATTCCTTCACTCGTTCCACGCAAGCGTAAGCCGTTGACGCGTTATTCCCTCTCGTATATAATGCTCCCCTGAACGTGCGGCCGGCGGAAGGGAGAGGGCCTTGCGCGCCCAATCGAGGGGATTCACGCTGATCGAGTTGTTGGTGGTCCTCGCCATCATGGGCGTGCTGACTGCCCTCCTCGCCCCTGCGCTCGGCTATGCCTGCGGTGTGGCCGATTCCGTCAAGTGCCAGTCCGCGTTGAAGCAGTGGGCGTTGGCCATGCGCGTCTATGCCCAGCAGAACAACGGCGCCCTGCCGCGCCGGGGGCAGGGCGTCCAGCCGACCGCCGTCGTCAACAGGCCCGAGGACTGGTTCAATGCGCTCCCCAAGGTGATGGGGATGCCCGGCTACAAGGAGATGGATACCGGGGGCACTATCCCCCGGCCGGGCGACGACGGCATCTGGATGTGCCCGTCGGCCCATGAGACCGATGCCCAGACCCAGTATTACTTCGCCTATGGCATGAACATGCGGCTCTCGACGTGGCTGACGGGCGTGCCGGATTACCTCGACATGATCCGCTCTCCATCCACTCAGGTATTCATGGCGGACGGCCCGGGCACCTACTGCTCGATTCTGCCGTCGTCCAAGGCCTATAGCCCAGTGGCCCGCCATAACGGCATGGTCAATATCAGTTTTCTCGACGGACACGTGGCGAGTTTTGCGGGCGAGTACGTGGGCTGCGGCAAAGGCGATCCGCATCAACCCGACGTTCGATGGCTGGTGCCAGGCAGCGCTTGGCCCGGCCCTAAGGAATAACTGCCGTGAACAAGGGGCGTATCCCGAGGGGAGAACGAGGATGCAGACAGCGATGAGGGGTAGAGCCGTTGCCGTGGTGGGGATGGGAATCGTGCTGGCCCTGGGGGCGTTGCCGGCCACGGCCAGCGTCATGACGTTGAATCCGACGGCCGACGCTTTTGTGTCGGCCAACTATCCGTCGAACAACTACGGCGCGGCCGGTGGGCTCTCGGTGGCCGCAAGCGGCCTGCCGAACGGCGAGTTCCAGAGCGTCATGATGTTCGACGCCTCGTCTGCCAAGAGCAATTTCGATTCAACTTACGGGGCCGGACACTGGACCATCCAGGCGGTGACCCTCCAGTTGACCGCAGCCGCCCCGAACAACCCGATCTTCAACGCCTCGACGGCCGGACAGTTCTCGGTGCAATGGATGCAGAATGACTCCTGGACGGAAGGAGTGGGCACCCCTAATTTGGCCGGAACGACGGGCGTTACATATACCACGCTCCCATCGTTCCTCGGCGCGGGGGACCAGGCGGCGGGTACGTTCAGTTTCAATGGTGTCGCCACGAGCGGGCAAACGACTTATGGGCTCACATTGGCCTCCGGCTTGGTGGCCGATCTGGCGAGCGGCAGCAGTGTCAGTCTGCGACTGTTTCCGGCGGATTCCAGCGTGGGTTACGTCCTGAATTCCCGCAATTTCGGGACCGCGGCCTCTCGGCCGATCCTTTCGATCACGGCCACGCCCGAACCAGCCACCCTCGCCTTGCTGGCGGTCGGCACGGTGCTTCTGGCGCGAGGAAAAAGGGACAAACGATCATGAAAAGACTTCTTGGGTGCGCACTGCTGGGAGGGGCCATGGCTCTCGTGGCCGGTTGCGCCGGCCAGACGCAGCCTAGCCGCGTACCGCCGGAGAGCGTGCGTGTAGCCGTCATCGGCGGCCAGGTGGAGACCGGCTTCTGGGAGGCCCTGGCGGCGCGGTTCGAAAAGGCCACCGGTCACCGGGTGGAGGTGGTTTCCAGCGGCCCCAAGCGAGTCATTGCCGAGGCGTTCCGCCGGGGCGAGGCCGACCTGATCACCATGCATGCCAGCGACACGATCATCAATCTCGTCGCGGACGGCTACGCCACGGACCCGCAACCGTGGCTGAAGAACGACCTCGTGATCGTCGGACCGCCCGAGGACCCCGCCGGCATCCGGGGTATGACCGATGCTGCAGAAGCGTTTCGCAAGATCAAGGCCAGCGGCAGTGCGTTTGTCGTGCACGCCAGCCTCGGCGCCCAGGACGTTCTTCGGGACGTGCTGGACTCCGCGGGCGTGTCACTCGACCCCGAGAAGACAACCCTCCTCTTCACCGACAGGGCTCGCGAGGTGCTCAAGATCGCCGCGGAGAAGAAGGCTTACACCCTTGTGGGCCGGATTCCATTCCTCAACGGAAAAATGCCCAACGACGGCCTGGTCTTGATGGTCCGCGGCGACCCGCAACTCCGGCGGCCCTACGTGGTTGCCATCGCCAGCGCCGAGCGATTCCGCTCCGCCCATGTGGCGGCGGCAAGGCAACTGGCCGAGTTCCTGAGGCAGGAAGAGACCCAGCAGTGGATTGCGCAGTATGGCAAGGGGCAACTCGACGACCAGCCCCTGTTCATGCGAGTACAAGTCGGCCCATGATTCTGTACCAGGTGACCCCAGTCTGTGCGGCCACGGGAATCGCCGCATTGAGGTAGTACGACCGCCGTGATCGCCGGGTTCAACGAGTTCCCTAGTGCCCCCTCAAGCGCCCCCCTCAATTGCCTTGAAACCGTCCGCGGCAATGATTATAAGGGGATCTCGAACGTAAACCTTACTCTTTGCGCCGCTGCGCGGCGAGGTGCCTGATGCCGAACGATCCGCTGCTCGATAAAGTTCCGCCGCACAGCCCTGAGGCCGAGATGAGCGTCCTCGGGGCCATGCTCCTCAGCACCGAGGCCATCGGCATCGCCGTCCAGTACGTCGACGACGGCTGCTTCTACCGCCCGGCGCACGGCACCCTCTTCAAGATGCTCGTCGACTTCTACAACGCCAACAAACCCGTCGACCTCGTCCTCGTGGAAGGCGCCCTGCGTGACTCCGGCAAGCTCGAGGAGATCGGCGGCCGCGACTACCTCATCGCCCTGGCCGACGCCGTGCCCACCCTGGCCAACGCCGAGTATTACGCCCGCGTGGTCAAGGACAAGGCGCTCCTGCGCGGCCTGATTCAGGCCGGGGCCGAGATCGTCCGCGACGCCCACGAGCAGGGCGACTCGGTTGACCAGATCCTCGACCGCTGCGAGCAGCGCATCTTCGCGGTCACCGAGCGCAAGATCGTCACCCAGGCGTACGACGTGCGCAGCATCCTCGCCGAGATGATGCCGCGACTGACCCTGACCGGCGGCGGCGGCATCACCGGCCTCGCGACCGGCCTGGCGGACCTCGACAACCTCACGCGCGGCCTCCAGCCGAGCGAGATGATCGTCCTGGCAGCACGGCCCGCCGTGGGCAAGAGCGCGCTGGCCCTGAACATTGCCGAGCACGTGGCCGTGGACCTCAACCAGCCGGTCGCCTTCTTCAGCCTCGAAATGAGCAAGGAAGAGCTGGCGCTCAGGCTCCTGTCGTCGCGGGCCCAAGTCGACGGCCAGCGCCTGCGCAAGAACATGCTCTCCAGCGCCGAGGTCAAGCAGATTCAGGACTGCGCCGACCGCCTCTACAAGGCCCCCCTCTATATCGACGATACGCCCGGCCTGCGCGTGCTGGACCTCCGGGCCAAGGCCCGCCGCATGTATCTCAGACATAAGATTAAATTGATTATTGTAGACTACCTGCAGCTCATGAGCGGCCCGGGGGCCGAGGAAAGCCGCCAGGTCGAGGTCGCCAACATCAGCCGCAGCCTCAAGGCCCTGGCCCGCGAACTCAAGGTGCCCGTGCTGGCCGTCGCGCAGCTCCGCCGCCCCGCGGCCAACCAGCCGCGCGACGCCGCCCCGCAGATCTCCGACCTGCGCGAATCGGGCGCCATCGAGCAGGACGCCGACGTCGTCCTCCTGCTGGACCGCGCGTCGACCCGCATGAAACCCGATGAGCACTCGCAGGAATACATCGACGCGCGCGGCAAGGCCGAGCTCATCATCGGCAAGCAGCGTAACGGCCCCACCGGCATCGTTCACCTGACGTGGCGGTGGTCGTACACGAAATTCGCATCGGCCTCCGGCTCCGGCGACGGGGCGCCCCCGCCGCACGAGGCCGACGAACCCCCGCCCGAGGCCAACCTGCCGCCGCGCGGCGCCATGCCCGAGCGCCGGCCGGCCGCCGTGCAGCACAATTTCGAGCAGATCGGCTCCCCCAACCAGCCCCCGCCCGACGACGATGCCGCGGAAACCCCCTACTAGGGCCATCTTCATCCGCTGCGGCGCAGCCGTTCGCATTGAGCTTTTCGCATGACGCTCGATTTGCTGGGCCTGATTTGCAGCCTTGACACTCAAGCCCCTCGCGGTATGATAGGGAGAATGGACCGCGGGGTGGAGCAGCCTGGTAGCTCGNNTCAAATCCTGCCCCCGCTACCATATATATGCGACCGTCCTTCGGGACGGTCGTTCTATTTATATCGCCATGCGTCGTAGGCTGCTACGTTCACCATGCGCGTCGGGAGCGCGCCGTCTGTCCGTTGGCCGCTGGCCTTCCCCAATGTTCCGTCCGCTTTATTCTACAAGCACGTACGTCTCTTGTCTGCCCCGCTCTTCGCCGCCACGACCGAGGGCTTCCAGTCAGAAAGGACGGCCTTCGCTCCCGAATCCGTCGGCCGGCTGCCGGAGATCACGGTCGCTGACACCCGTCACTCACACCGCAGGCCCCGGACGGCGTTTCGGGACGCACCATTCTGCCCAACTCCACCGCGTGTTAACCCAATCTACTCTGCGTGGCGGATTGCTGCTACAATACTGCCACGTACAACCGAACCTGCGCGAGGCGACCACCGACAATTGGACGAAAGGCGGTCACCATGAAGATCAGATCACTACGGCTGCTTGCACTCGCCGCCCTTCTGCTGGCGCCGCTGGTGGCGATCCATGCCGCGGACAACGACCGTGTGCTCTCGCCCGTCGGCGGAGCGCCGGCGAAAGCCCCTCTCCCAACCGCGGCGCCGCAACCTGCCGCCGCCCCGGCGCCCGTGGGGCAGACCCAGACGTTCGAGAACGGGATGCCGACCTTTGTGGGTGTAGCCAAAGGGCGGGTCGCGATCAGTGAATCCCGCGTACAAGACGGCCGGCATTCCCTCCGCTGGGACTGGGTGCCCGGCGATACGCTTACGTTCAAGACAGGCCCGCTCGGAAAGGTAAACGTCAATACAGGCTACGGCGGCTACTCCCGCTCCGCCTTCAGCATCCATGTCTTCACCGAGACCGTCGGCGACGGCGCCCTGACCTTCAAATGGATGGCCGGGGACAAGGTGGGGGCGCGTTTCGAGTTCCCGCTGGTTTTCAAAGGCTGGCAACGGGTCTGCTACCACTATTCCTGGGACTCCAAGCTCAAGGACCGCAAAGGCGCCCTTCTCGAAAACACCGACCGGATTGTCGTGGAGGCGCCTCAGAAAGGCGCGGGCGGAACGGTCTATTTCGACTCCGTCGACTTCAACAAACCCGTCGACTTCCGGGAGGGCCGCGAGCCGGTCGCCACGCTGTGGAAGCCGTTCGACATCGCCGCCGACTGCAAAGACCCGGCCATTCTCGCCCCGCCCACGCCGAAGGAACTGGCCGCCGTCACGCAGATTGTCACCGCTCTTGCAGCGCCCGGCAACCGCACGGTGACGGAGAAGGAGGCGCTCGCCGTCGAGCAGAAGCTCGAGGAGAAATACGCCCTCAAACGCCGCCCGGACGGAACGGTCGCCGGAAACAACGTGCCGAATTTCTCGGCCAGCGTCAGCAGCCAGCTTCTGTGGATCGCCAACGCTTGGCGCGGCGCAGGCCCCACCACCGCCCCCAAGGTCAGGGAGCGGATCGGGGTGCGCCGAAAAAAAGTGG
>PMZT01000082.1 GCA_003170085.1 Planctomycetia bacterium
TCATCGTCGACGAGTTCACCGGCCGCCTCATGCCCGGCCGCCAGTGGTCCGACGGCCTGCACCAGGCCGTCGAGGCGAAGGAACGCATCCGCATCAAGGAAGAAACGCAGACCCTCGCCACGATCACGCTCCAGAACTTCTTCCGCATGTACACGAAGCTCTCGGGCATGACCGGCACGGCCATGACCGAGGCCGCCGAGTTCGACAAGATCTACCGGCTCGAGACCGTGGCGATTCCGACGAACCGGCCCCTGTCGCGCATCGAGCCCCCCGACGTCGTCTATCGGAGCGAAAACGAGAAGTTCGAGGCCATCGTCGAGGAGATCCGCGCGTACTATGAGCGCGGCCGCCCCGTGCTCGTCGGCACGACCAGCATCGAAAAGTCCGAGCGCCTCAGCCACATGCTCGAACGCAAGTACGGCATCCCCCACGAGGTGCTCAACGCCAAGCAGCACGCCAAAGAGGCCGAGATCGTTGCCAAGGCCGGCCAGCGCCACGTGGACGCCGACGGCAAGGAAAAGGGCAACGTCACCATCGCCACGAACATGGCCGGCCGAGGCACCGACATCAAGCTGGGGCCGGGCGTCGTGTGGCCGAACTGCTTCGGCCCGTGGGACCTCAAGAAGCAGGTCATCCCGTCGGACTTCGGCAACAAGTGCTGCGTCGGTTGCCGCGAGTACGATGCCAAGACCCACTGCGCCCACTGCTTCAAGCCGAAGCTGGACCCCGACTTCCCCAAGCGCGGCAAGACCGAGTGCGTAGCCAACCCGCCGTGCGGCCTGCACGTCGTGGGCACCGAGCGGCACGAGGCGCGGCGTATCGACAACCAGTTGCGCGGGCGAACCGGCCGCCAGGGCGACCCCGGCTCCAGCCGCTTCTTCCTGTCGCTCGAAGACGACCTGATGCGCATCTTCGCCCGCGACTGGGTGAAGACAGCCCTTGAGAAGCTGGGCATGGAAGAGGGCATGGCCCTCGAGCACCGGTGGCTGTCGCACGGCATCGAGAACGCCCAGAAGAAGGTGGAGGAGCGGAACTTTGACATCCGCAAGCACCTCCTTGAATACGACGAAGTCATGGACCGCCAGCGCAAAATCTTCTACGGGCGCCGGCAGCACATCCTGGAGTCGTCGGACCTCAGCGAATTCGCGTGGCAACTCCTGACCGACAGCGCCGAATCGGCCTGCGATTCGTACCTGACCGAGACGTACAGCTACGAGACCGCGGCGGAGTGGGCACGGCGGACGCTGGGCGTCCAGGTCGAAGCCGCGCAGCTCCAGGGCAAGAACCTGGACGAGCTTATCGAGTTCCTCCAGACCCAGGCCGAGCAGACGGCCCGCGACGCGATCGAGGAAACCCTGGGCGAGTTCATTCCCGAGGAACTCGACGAGGCGCCCGAACCGGAGACCGACGCGGAGGAAGAGGAAGAAGACGAGGACGAGGAGGAGGTCGAAGAAGAAGAGGAGCAGGCGGTCAAGGCCGACTACCGGTCGCTCGTCTCGTGGGCCGAGTCGCGCTTCGGCATCCACCTGAAGGAACCGGACCTCAAGAAGCTCCGCCGCGACGAGATTCAGGACCTGCTTGAGAAGGCCGCCATCGAACTCATCAAGGCCGTGGACTTCACCGCGGTCGGCCCGTTCCTGGAGACCGATTACCGGCTCTCGGCCCTGGCGAACTGGGCGAACAAGAAGTTCGATTTCACCCTCTCGGCCGCCGACCTCAAGGGCAAGACCCGCGACCAGACGGTCGAGCTGATCCTGGACCACCTTCGCGAGCTTTACGCCGGGAAGGAACGCTCGTACCCGGTTGAATCGGCCATCGAGGAGTTCCTCACGGCGCAGGCCGCCGCGTCGTCGCAAAACTTCGAGGGCCTGGCCGCGTGGGCCTCGTATTACTATATGACGGAGGTCAGGCCCGACGATATCCGCGCCCGCGACCCGCGCGACGTGCGGCAGCGCCTGCTGGAGATCGCCAGGGAGTTCGAGACGTCGCACCGGCTCGAGCACGCCGTGGAAGAGGTCGTGCGGGCGCACCTGCCCACGGTCTCGCCCGAAAAGCCCGAGAGCTGGCAGGCGCTGGCCCAGGCCGCCAAGGAGCGGCTGGGCGTGGAAGTCACGCCGCGCCAGTTCATCGCCGCCTGCGAGGAGGCCGCCCGCCCGGCCGAGGCGCCGGACGCCGGAAAGCCGGAGGCCGAGAAGCCGCAGTCCCGCGATGAGGCCGTCCTCGACCTTGTCATGACCCGCGCCCGCGGCGGCCATCGCGCCCGCATGACGGCCCTCGAACGGTTCCTGCTCGTGCAGGTCCACGACACGTCGTGGAAGGATCACTTGCTGGTCATGGACCATCTGAAATCGGGCGTGGGCCTGCGCGGTTACGCACAGATGAACCCGCTCATCGAGTTCAAGAAGGAAGGGCTCGCGAACTTCGAGAACATGCTGGAGTCGGCCCGCGAGAAGTTCACGGACCTCTTCTTCAAGGCCCGCTGGGTGCGGCAGGACGCCCTCGCCCGCATCTGGGCCGGCCAATCGACCGAGCACGCCGTGGCGGCCAGCGTGTACGCGGCGCAGCAGCAGGCGGCCCTCGACGCCCATCAGCAGGCCCAGATGGCCCAGGAAGGCGAGNNCCCTGCGGCAGCGGCAAGAAGTTCAAGAAGTGCTGCGGGGCGCGGGGATAGGGAATCTCAAATCTCGCATGTGTTTAGCGTGATCCTCGTCCGCGTGCCACGGCCGGCCTTGCCCGGCCGTGTATGTTTGTTCGTGTCCTCCCCCCTGCCGAGATACCCCCCCCGCTTTCGATATTTCTCAAAACCGCCCTTGACAAACTCTGAAGTGTGACGTAAACTAGTTTGTGTGGCAAACAGCGTGACATGCAATACCTTAAGGAGAAGCGACGGGCCACGGCAATCAAGCCGGGCGCGATAAGCAACCCAACGCGGGGCCTTCATCACCGGGGGCGGGGTCCTGCGGCGGGCCGAAACACGCGGTCCCCGGAACAAGGAGAAGAGCCATGAAAGCCGAATCTGAAGGACCCGTGGTGGAGGACCAGCTTCCGCCCGACGAGCGCGCAGCCAGAGCCGCCAGGGACAAAGCCACGCGCCTCGCCGAGTCGGCTGTCGGCCTCTCTCTGTTTGCCGCCGCGCTCGTGGTGGCAACCGCTTTCGTCTTGCTCTACACGCTTGGAGATCGGTCATCGCCGTACTACGTGCCCGCCTGGCTTGGCGTTCTGTTCGGGCTGGGCGTTGTTCACTGGCCGCTGTTCTTCTGGATCCAGAAAAGGCGGGCACGGGCCGGCCTGCCCTTGGTCGAGGCCAAGCGCCCTTCCGTTGTGCGTATCGCACTACTCACCGCAGCCTTGGCCGTCTGGGTCCTGGCGGCCTGCCTTGTCATCCTGCATCTTCGCGACTTCGAGGCGTACAGGTTCGCCATCGTCGTTCCCTTCGGTATCGGATACGGAGTGCTGTGTGGGATTCGCGGCGTCGGCTGTCGCCAGTGGGAGGACGTAATCCAAGGGGCCGTCTTGTGCGTCGTTTCGGTCATCGTGGCCCTGAGTCCCCGGTTCCCGGCGGAGGTCTGGCTGATTCTCTTCGCCCTGTCGTTCGTCCTGAGCGGCCTTGTCAAGCACTTGCGTTGGCGGCGCTGGGTAGGCTCGCTGGCCGACCGCGCGGCCGAAGCCTCGCCGGAGGGGGTGCAGCCATGACGGCCCCTCCTTCCGACATCGCCGGCGGTCTGGACCCCCTGATCCATGAGTCTTCGCGGCTTGTCATCGTGTCGGTCCTCACCGAGTGCCAGGTGGCCGACTTCAACTTCCTCCTCGGAACCACCGGCCTCACGCGGGGCAACCTCTCGACGCACATGGCGCGGCTGGTTTCCGCGGGATACGTGGAGGAGACCAAGGAGTTTGTTGACCGTAAGCCGCACACCGAGTACCGTTTGACTGCCGCCGGCCGCGCAGCGTTCAAGCGGTATCGCCAGGCGTGGGCACGTCTGACGGGACGCGCATGACACGCCGCCCACTCCGGCCGACGGGTGGGCGGCACGCCAGAGGGTTCCATCATGGCCGAAACACCGCAGGCAGGACGGCCCACGTGGCCAACCATCATCGGGGTGGTGTCGATCTTCCTGGGCGTATTGAGCCTTGCCTGCAATTTGCCCGTGGGCTACTTCTACACCTTTCACGTCGATGCGAACTACACGTTTAGTCCGACCCAGGCATCGCTCGCCTCGCTGGAAAGGCCGTTCACGTGCGGGCTTCTTGTCCAGAGTACGGCCGGTGCCATTCTTCTCTTTGCCGCAGGCATCCTCCTGATCGGCCGTCGGACCGCAGCAAGGCCGCTTCACCTTGTTTACGCATGGGTCACTTTGGCCGCCACAGCGTTCGACGTCATGGGAACGTGGATCATGTTCTTTGCCAATTCCAGCCATTCGCTTGGTTTCGCGGACCCTACTATAGTCCCCTGGTCCCTCTTCTACCTGGTATGGTGTGGGCTATATCCAATCTTTTTGCTGGCCTGGTTCAACCGAAAGAACGTGCGGCAGCAGGTCAACGAGTGGAAGTCCTGCAACCCCAAGCGCGTGCAACCCGGCGGAACCGAATGACCGTCTCTTGACGGGCGGCATCCATACGAAGTCCCCCCTGCTGGAATATCTTGGCAAGACCCCAAGCCCTGCCCTAAAATCGTCTGTTACGGTCGGATTGAAATGGAAACCTCCGGGAGGGCCTGATTCCATGTCTCGTCTGCGTCTCGCGATTCTGCTGGCGGCGCTGATTGCCGCGTTTGCCACGGTCACGTCGGTTGCCAGCGCGGTACCGTCCAGCGCAACGGCGGTTGCCGCAAAGGCGCCGGCCAAGTCGGCGGCACCGGCCGCGGCGCCCGCTTCCGACAAGGCCACGCAGGGCCTCGTCCAGATGGCCGACGAAGTGGCCAAGGAGGTCGAGACGCTGCGCGGCTGGAAGTTCAAGCAGCCGGTCAAGAAGCAACTGTGCACGCCCGAGCAGGCCCGCGCGTACCTCGACAAGGAGATCGAGAAGCAGATTCCCAACGAGAAGGTGCGGCGCAGCCAGGCGTTCCTTCGGATGGTCGGGCTCCTGCCGGCCGGCTGCGACCTCAAGAAGACCTTCCTCGATATCATGCAGAGCCAGGTGGGCGGCTTCTACGATACCGACACCAAGACCCTGTACATGGTCACGCGCAGCGGCGCCAAGATCGTGCCGCTGGTCGAGCGCACCATGATCGCGCACGAACTCACGCACGCGCTGGACGACCAGTACGCCGACCTCGGCAAGTTCGTTGCCGCCCACACGGGCGAGAGCGAGGACATGGACCTGGCGACCACGTCGGTCTTCGAAGGCTCGGCCACGGCCCTTATGACGCAGTACATGACCCAGGCCACGCTCGCCGGCAAGATCGACCTGACCGAGCTTCAGGAATACGCCGTCCAGGAGACCGCGCGCAGCCAGCCGCTCCTGAAGGCCCCGCGGTACTTCCTGGCGATGATGGGCGCGTACATCTGCGGCACGCAGTTCCTGGCGCGCGGCAACATCATGACGCTCATGCTCTCGGCCGACAACTCGGCGGTCGGCCGCAACTTCCTCGAGGCCGTGAAGTCGCCGCCGCAGTCCACGCGCCAGATCCTGCATCCCGAGAAATACTGGGACCCCGCGACGCGCGACGACCCGATCCTGGTGAACGATGACGATGCCGCCCGCCTCCTGGCCAAGCCCGGCCGGTTCATCGTCCACAAAGACACGGTGGGCGAGATGCTCTGCTCGATCCTTGGCTCACCGACGGCGGCCAAGCCGGCGGCCGCGATGCCGAAGGGTTCCGACCTGGGCGGCCTCGGCGGTCTTGAGCAGAGCGGCGG
The DNA here is from genome assembly GCA_003170085.1 of Planctomycetia bacterium. Taxonomy (GTDB): domain Bacteria; phylum Planctomycetota; class Phycisphaerae; order FEN-1346; family FEN-1346; genus FEN-1346. The sequence goes on from PMZT01000082.1 coordinate 5,859, forward strand.
CATGGGCGACCTCTCGGACCTCCAGTCGGCCGATGCGTGGATCAAGCCGGCCTCGAAAGGCTGGAACGGCGACCGGTTCTATCTGCTGGCCTCGGGCGCGAGTGTCGACGACGCCGGCAAAACGCTCAAGGACGCCAAGGGCGTGTGGCTGACGTTCTGGGAATCGCCGCAGAGCCGCGATGCGTTCGTCGCCGCCTACGCCGCCGGCGACCCTGTGGCCGGCCGCACGGTGGGCAAGCTCGGCAGCATGGGCGCCGCGTTTTTCTATGGGTTCACCGACGCCGAGCGTCAGGCCCTGCTGGCCGCCCTCGAAAAAACGCCTCCGAAAATGACCCGCGGCGGCAAACCGTGGACGATGTAGAAAATTGCGGATTGCGAATTGCGAATTGAAGATTGAAAAACGGCACAGAAACAGAAATTAGCATCGTTCCGGGCACGATGCGAGGAAGAGGCAAGCCACGCGACCGCCGCCAAGCGTGCTCGTAAAGCTGGAGTCGTAAATCCGCAATCCGCAATTCGCAATTCGCAATCGCTTGTCGCTATTCCCTCCCCGCCCCGTTTTTGCTATCATTTCTGCATTGTCGCTCACACCGCAAGGGAAAGGATGACCGCCATAGATATCCGCACCGACATCGCGTACCAACAGTGCATGCGCGCCACGTGCGGCGCGCGCTACGGCGTCGAAGAATCGATCTTCGAGTGCCCCAAGTGCGGAGACCTTCTCGACGTCCGCTACGACTGGTCGCGGGCCGTGCTGCCGAAACAGCTCAAGGACTTCGAGGCCAAGTGGGCGCACCAGGACGATCCGCTGGCCTTTTCCGGCGTGTGGCGGTTCCACGAGCTGCTGCCGTTTGCGCCGCGCGATCAGGTCATCACCTGCGGCGAGGGACGCACGATCCTCCAGCGGGCCGACCGCGTCGCCAAGTTCGTGGACGTCGACGCCGGGTGCCTCTTCCTCCAGTACGAGGGGTTGAACCCGTCGGGCAGCTTCAAGGATAACGGCATGACGGCGGCGTTCACACACGCCCACCTGGTGGGCGCCACGCGGGCCGCCTGCGCCTCGACCGGCAACACCAGCGCCTCGGTGGCCCTGTACTCGGCCGTCGACGGGCGCGTGCCCGCGGTGGTCCTCGTCGGGAGCGGCAAGATCGCCTATGGCAAACTGGCCCAGGCGCTGGATTACGGCGTGCGGGTGCTGCAGGTGCAGGGCGACTTTGACGTATGCATGAAGCGCGTGAAGGAAGTGGCGCGCGAACTCAAGATTTACCTGATGAACAGCGTCAACCCGTTCCGCCTGGAGGGCCAGAAGACGATCATGTACCGGATCCTCGAGGCCCTCCGGTGGGAAGTGCCCGACTGGGTGGTCGTGCCGGGCGGGAACCTGGGGAACTCGTCGGCCTTCGGCAAGGCGTTCCAGGAGATGGTGGAGCTTGGCCTCATTCCGCATCCGCCGCGCCTGGCCGTCATCAACGCCGAGGGGGCCGACACGCTTTACCGCATCGTCAATACCGAGCGCCTCACGTGGGACGGCGGCCGCGTCGATGAGCAGCGCATCGCCGCCTTCTATAAGCAGATGGAGGCCGAGAAGCGCCACGCCAAGACCCTGGCCTCGGCCATCGAGATCAACCGGCCCGTGAACCTGAAGAAGTGCCTGCGAGCACTGGAGTGGACGCGCGGCGTCGTCGAGAAGGTCTCGGACCAGGAGATTCTTGACGCCAAGGCCCAGGTGGGCGCGGGCGGTTTCGGATGCGAGCCCGCCTCGGCCGCGAGCGTTGCGGGCGTCCGGAAACTGCGCCGCTCGGGTCTCATCGGCCACAAGGAACGCGTGGTGTGCGTCCTCACGGGCCACGCCCT
>PMZT01000096.1:0-17621 GCA_003170085.1 Planctomycetia bacterium
CAGCAGCAGGGCGGGGCGATGAAATACGCCGAGCGGCTGCCGTTCCTGACCCGTCTGGCCAACGTCCCGGTGGCGTACGTGGCCTACCTTGCCCACACGGTCTGGCCGCAGGGGCTGGCCGTGTTCTACCCCTTTGTCGAGCGGCCGCCGTGGGAGGTGGTGCTTGCGGTGATCCTCCTGCTGGCCGTCACGGGCGCGGTCGTCTGGCAGGCGAGGCGGAGGCCGTACCTGGCGGTCNNGCGGTCGGGTGGTTCTGGTATCTCGGAATGCTGTTGCCGGTCATCGGCCTGGTGCAGGTGGGCCAGCAGGCCATGGCCGACCGGTACACGTACCTCCCGCTCATCGGCATCTTCATCGCCGTGGTCTGGGGCGCCGCGGACCTTCTGGGCGGCCGGCGGTACCGCGCCGCGGTGCTCGCGCCCGTGGCCGCCGCCGTGCTGGTTGCCTGCACATACGTAACGACCCTCCAGGTGCGGTACTGGCGCGACAGTGAGTCGCTCTTACGTCATTCGGTGACCGTTACGGGCGGCGGGGCCATGGCCTACTCCAACCTGGGCCTGGCCCTGATCGAGCAGGGTCGCCGCGAAGAGGCCCTGGTCTGCTTCAGCAAAGCGATAAGTCTCGACCCGCAGGCGGAGGCGGGCTACGACAACTTCGGAATCACCCTGTACGCCCAGGGACACAGGGACGAGTCCATTCCCTACTTCGTCAAGGCGCTCCAGATCAACCCCATGAATGGCGCGGCCCACAACAACCTGGGCCTGGCGTTACTCGAGCGCGGCCAGGTGGACGAGGCCATCACCCACTTCAGCGAGGCCCTCCGGATCAATCCGGAAAACGCCGTCGCCCTTAACAGTCTTGGCATGGCCATGGCCAGGCTGGGTCGTCTGGACGAAGCGGAGGCCCGCTACCGCGAGGCCCTGCGAGTCGAGCCGCGCTACGAGAGTGTCCACATGAACCTGGGCCGGCTTCTGGAATCCCGTGGCCGACTCGACGAGGCCATCGCCCATTACCGCGCGGCCTTGCGGGTCGACCCCCGTTTTGTGAACGCCCAGGAAAGCCTGGGGCTGGCGCTCGTCAGTCAAGGCAAGACCGACGAGGCGATCGCCTGCCTCCAGAACCTGGCCGAAATGCGGCCGAACTACGCCGAGGCGCGCGTCGGCCTCGGCACGGCCCTTTGTGCGGCAGGGCGGACCAATGACGGGATCGCCTCGTTTCGGCAGGCCCTCCTGATCAACCCCGGCCTGTCGACGGCACATGCCCACCTGGGGTGGACTCTTGCCGAGCAGGGCAAGCCGGCGGAGGGCCAAGCCGAGTACCGGGAGGCCCTGCGGCTGGATCCGGCGTCCGTCGAGGCGCATTACGGCCTGGCAATGGCGCTCATTCGCCAGGGCGACCTGGTGCAGGGTCAGGCCGAGCTGCGCGAAGCCGTCCGCCTGGCCCCCGGCTGGGCCGAGGGCCTTCATCGCCTGGCCCGCCTCCTGGCGACTGCGCCGGACAGCCGCCTGCGCAGCGCCGACGAGGCGGTGGCGCTGGCCGAACGCGCCGTCCGGTTGATCGGCCGCCGAGACCCCGAGGTCCTCGATTCGCTGGCGGCGGCGTATGCCGAGGCCGGGCGGTTCCAGGACGCCGCCCGCGTGACGCGGGAGGCGGCCACGCTCGCGCGGTCGGTCGGCCGCCCGGACCTGGCCGGCCCGATCGAGGCCCGGCAGAAACTGTACGAGGCGGGCCAGCCGTGGCGGATGAAACCGTAGGCGGGTTAGAAGCGGCGGGGTGCTATGCTTTCGCGCCGTTGCGAAAGCATGTTTAGAAGCGGCGGGGCACCCTTCAGGGTTCAACCCAGGACAACCGTTCTGGACAGGGCACCAAGGATGCGGCATGGGGCGTGACATCGGCATCGCGGTTTTCCTCGTGTTGGCCACGGCGGCGGTGTTCCGGCCGGTGGTGGGGTACGACTTCGTCAGCTATGACGATCCGTCGTATGTATACGACAACAAGTTCGTCCGGGAGGGCCTGGGTGTCGGCGGCCTCGGCTGGGCGATGACGGCGACCGAGCAGGCCAACTGGCACCCGCTCACGTGGCTCTCGCACAGGCTCGACTGGCGGCTCTTCGGCCCGTGGGCGGGCGGGCACCACCTGACCAGCGTGCTGCTGCACGCCGCCAATGCGGTCCTCCTCTTCTGGCTGCTCAAGCGGATGACGGGGGCGCGGTGGCCGAGCGCGGTGGTCGCGGCGCTGTTCGCGGTGCATCCGCTGCACGTGGAATCGGTGGCGTGGGTGGCGGAGCGCAAGGACGTCCTGAGCACGTTCTTCGGCCTCCTCGCGCTCCTGGCCTACGTGCGATATGCCGCGCGCCCGAGTGTGGCGCGCTACGTGCCGGTCTTCGTGTTGCTGGCCCTCGGCCTCATGGCCAAGCCGATGCTCGTGACGCTGCCGTTCGTGATGCTGCTCCTCGACTATTGGCCGCTGAGGCGGTTTGGCTACCCGACGGGCGGTGCGTTCGTGGTAGGGGCATCCCTGTGTGGGTGCCCTGCCGTTATCGCCGGACACGACGGGCGGCCACATGGGGCCGCCCCTACGAAGCGCGCACCCGTAGGGGCACCCCCATGTGGGTGCCCTGGAGTGGCCACAAACGCTGCTACAGGCAATAAAACTAAACACGTGCAAGACCCGCTCCGCCACGGCGGATCTTCGCCGTGGCACACGCTGGGGCGTCTTGTCCTCGAGAAGCTTCCGCTCTTCGCCCTCGTCGTAGCGTCATGCATCGTCACGTATCTGGCGCAGCAGCAGGGCGGGGCGATGAAGTACGCGGAGCAGTTGTCGCCGGCGACACGCCTCGCCAACGCGCCGGTGGTGTACGTGGCGTACCTGGGGAAGGCGGTGTGCCCGACGGCCCTGGCGGTCTTCTATCCCTACACGGATCGGCCGACCCTCCGCGGCGGGTCTTCGACGTGGGCGGTGGCGCTGGCGGCGGCCTTCCTTCTGACGATCACGGTACTCGTGGTGGCGCAGGTCCGGCGTCGTCCGTTCCTGGCCGTGGGGTGGTTCTGGTTCGTGGGAATGTTGCTGCCGGTCATCGGCCTGGTGCAGGTGGGGAAGCAGGCGATGGCCGACCGGTACACCTACCTTCCGCTGGTGGGGATTTTTCTGGCCGTGGCGTGGGAGTTGCGTGAAACGCCGGCGGCGTGGCGTTATCGGTCGGCGGCGCTGACGACGCTTGCGGTGGTGGCGCTGGCGGTGTGCGTGGTGCTTGCCTCGTCTCAGGTGCGGACGTGGGAGAACAGCCACACGCTCTACGAGCACGCGCTTGCCGTGACCGAGAATAACGCCCTGGCCCACGGCAACTACGGCACGCTGCTCTTCAACGAGGGGAAGTTCGATGAGGCGGCCGGGCATTATGCCGAGGCGCTGCGGATCGACCCCGATCAGCCGGGACCCCTTTGCAACGCCGGCCTGATTCTGTATTCTCAGGGGCGGCGAGAGGAGGCCCTGGCCCGGTATCGCGAGGCGGTGCGGCTCGATCCGACGCTGGCGGTGACGCGCGGCAACCTGGGCACCCTCCTGCGTGAGATGGGGCAGGCGGCGGAGGCCGAGCGCGAACTTCGCGAGGCCGTGCGGCTTCAGCCCGACGGGGCCGAGTTCCACGCCGCCCTTGGCTGCGCGCTGAGCGACCTGGGCCGCTCGGCCGAGGCGATCGAGCAGTTCAGCGAGTCGCTGCGCCTTCGCCCGGACGTTGTGGCGACGCACACGAACATGGCCACGACCTTGATGACCATGGGCCGGCTGGACGAGGCCCTTGCCCACTTGGGCGAGGCGATCCGGCTTGCGCCGAATGAGGCGCCGGCGTATGTCAACCGGGGGCTTGCGCTCGTGGCCCAGGGCAAACTTGAGGAGGGCATCGCCAGTTACCGCCGGGCGCTCCAGATTGCCCCGAACCTGCCCGGCGTGCACAACAATCTGGGCCTGGCGCTGGTGACGCAGGGCAAGACCGACGAGGGTGTGGCCGAGTACCGCGAGGCGATCCGGCTCGATAGCCGCTACGCCAACCCGCACTATAATTGGGCGATCGTCCTGGCGCGTGCCGGCAAGACCGACGAGGCCGTGGCGCACCTGGAAGAGGCCCTGCGGCTGCGCCCCGGCTGGACCGAGGCGGCGGAGTTGCTCCGCGCGCTTCGGGGCGCGGCGCGATGAGGCACCGAATGAAAGACATCCTGATCGGCGTGGCGCTGGTCGTTGCGGTCGCGGCCGCCTATGGGGCCACGGCCCGGCACGACTTCGTCAACTTCGACGATCCAGCCTACATCTATCTGAACGATCATGTGACCAGCGGCCTGACGTGGGCGAACGTGGCCTGGGCGTTCACGACCCGGACCGAGGGCAACTGGCACCCGCTGACGTGGCTCTCGCACATGGTCGATGCGCAGCTTTTCGGCGTTCGCGAGAATGGGCATTACCGCGTCAACGGGCAATCGTTCATCAACGCCCATCATCTCATAAACGTGGGGCTGCATGCGGCGAGCGCCGTCCTCCTCTTCTGGCTGCTCAGGCGGATGACGGCGGCCGTGCCTGCCCGCCATAGCCTTGGCGGCGGCGTGTGGCCGAGCGCCTTCGTCGCGGCCCTCTTTGCCCTGCATCCGCTGCACGTGGAATCGGTGGCGTGGGTGGCGGAGCGGAAGGACGTCCTCAGCACGCTCCTGGGGCTGGTAACGCTCCTCTTCTATGTGCGCTATGCCCGGCATCCGAGCGTCGCACGGTACGTGCCGGTCTTCGCTTTCCTGGCCCTGGGCCTCATGGCCAAGCCGATGCTCGTGACGCTGCCGTTTGTGATGCTGCTCCTCGACTACTGGCCGCTGGGGCGGTTCGGCNNGGGCGGCCACGTGGGGCCGCCCCTACGGCGCGCTGTTCGTCCGGCACAGTGGGGCGTCTTGTCCTGGAGAAACTTCCGCTCTTCGCCCTCGTCATGGCCTCGAGCATCGTCACTTACATCGTTCAGAAGCAGAGCGGGGCGATGAAGTTCCTCGAGCACCTGCCGTTCCTCACGCGACTGGCCAACGCCCTGGAAACCTGCGTGGCCTATCTCTGGAGCACCGTGTGGCCGGCGGGCCTGGCCGTTTTTTACCCGTACGTCGAGCGGCCGCTGTGGCAGGGCGCAGCGGCGGGCGTGCTTCTTGCGGCCGTCACGGCCCTCGTGGTCTGGCAGCGGCGGCGGAGGCCGTACCTGGCGGTCGGATGGTTCTGGTATCTCGGGATGCTCGTGCCCGTTATCGGCCTCGTGCAGGTGGGCAAGCAAGCGATGGCCGACCGGTACACGTACCTGCCGCTCATCGGTATCTTCGTGGCCGTAGCGTGGCTTGCCGCGGACCTCCTGGCCGGCTGGCGCCATCGGGCGAAGGTGCTGATTCCCGTGGCGGCGGCCGTGCTGGTGGCCTGCGGCATCATGACCGTCCGTCAGGCAAATTACTGGGCCGACAGCGAAACGATCTACCGCCGGGCCATCGACGTAGCCCCGCACAACGCGCTCGTGCATGGGAACCTGGGCAGCGAACTGGTGATTCAGGGAAGGTACTCGGAGGCCGTCAGCGAGTATCTTGAGGCGCTTCAGGTCGCCCCCGACGACCCGTCGCTGCTCAGCAACCTGGGGTACGCCCTGGCCAGCCTCGGCCGGCTGGACGAGGCCATCGTCGAGTACCGGAAGGCGCTCGGCCTGGACCCGGATTACAAAGCGGCCCACAACAACCTGGGCCTCGCCCTTTTCGGCCAGGGCAAGATGGCGGAGGCGGCGTATCATTACCGGGAGGTCCTCAGGCAGAGCCCGGACGACGTTGACGCCCACCTCAGCCTGGGCGGGGCCTACGTGTCCCTGGGGCGGCTCGACGAGGCGGTCTGGGAATGCCGCGAGGCGATCCGCCTGAACCCCAACCATCCTCGGGCTCACAACAACCTGGGGTCGGCTTACCTTGGGCTGAACCGTATTCAGGAGGCGTTCGCTGAATTCACCACGGCCGTTCGCCTCGACCCCGCTTTCCCTAACGCATACTTGAACCTGGGGCTGGCATCGGAAAAGCTGGGGCGGCCGGCCGACGCCGTGCGATGCCTTGAGGTGGCCCTGCGCCTGCAACCAGACTGGCCCGACGTTCTCGCACGCCTGGCGCGCCTTCGGGCCATGTCGGCCGACCCGGCCGTGCGAAACGGCCCGCAGGCCGTTGCCTTGGCCGAGAAGGCCTGCGCGATCACCCGGCGGCAGAATCCTGTGTGTCTCGACGCGCTGGCCGGCGCCTACGCCGAGGTCGGCCGCTTCCCGGAGGCCGTCCGTGCAGCCCGCGAGGCGCTGCCCCTGGCCCAGGTCCGCAATCGACCCGAACTTGTCCAGGAAATCGAGGCCGGGCTGAAATCCTACGAGGCCGGACAGCCTTACCGGCTGGGCAAGTAGTACCACAATGCCACATGGGCTTTTGCCCGTCGCGGCGGGGCGACCGCGTAAGAAATGGCATTCTTGGCCGCACCAGAGGCCACGGCGCGGCGGGTGCGGAGACCCGCCGCGCAAATTGGCGTAGTAGTAGCGGTAGTCGCATCTCCGCGCTGCACTCACGGCCCGCCACGGCGGGTCTTCGACGCGGCTGGGGCATCTTATGCGGCGTGACATCGTTATCTCGGTCCTCCTGGTCGTGGCCACGGCAGTGGTGTATGGGCCGGCGGCGCGGCACGACTTCATCAACTTGGACGATCCCGGCTACGTGACCGGGAACGGGAACGTGCAGAACGGCCTGACGGTCGAGAGTCTCGGGTGGGCGCTGACGGCGATTCAGGAGGCCAACTGGCACCCGCTCACGTGGCTGTCGCACATGGTCGACTGGCAGCTTTTCGGCCCGTGGGCCGGCGGGCACCACTTGATGAGCGTGGCCCTGCACGCCGCCAGCGCGGTCCTGCTCTTCTGGCTTCTCAGGCGGATGACGGCGGCCGCGTGGCCGAGCGCCTTCGTGGCGGCCCTTTTCGCCCTGCATCCGCTGCACGTGGAATCGGTGGCGTGGGTGGCGGAGCGCAAGGACGTTCTCAGCACGCTGCTGGGCTTCCTGGCGCTGCTCTTCTACGTTCGATATGCGGCGCGCCCCAGCCTGGCCCGGTACGTGCCGGTCTTCGTCTTCCTGGCCCTCGGGCTCATGGCCAAGCCGATGCTCGTGACGCTGCCGTTCGTGATGTTGCTCCTAGATTATTGGCCGCTGGGGCGGTATCCATTGCGAATTGCGAATTGCGAATTGCGGATTCAAACGGCACCCGCACGTGGTCTTTTCAAATCCGCAATCCGCGATCCGCAATCCGTAAACTCGTTCGGCCGCACCTCGGCCCTGCCTGCCCGCCATAACCTTGGCAGCGGCGGGCGTCTCGTCCTCGAGAAGCTCCCGCTCTTCGCCCTCGTCGCGGCCTCGTGCGTGATAACGTTCATCGCGCAGCACCGCGGCGGGGCGATGAGGCTCACTGAGAATCTCGACTTCTCGCAGCGCCTGGCCAACGCACTGGTCGTCTACGTCGTCTACGCGGGCCGCATGGCCTGGCCCGCCGACATGGCCGTTTTCTATCCCTACGCCGTGCGGCCGCCGTCGCAGGCGGTGCTGGCGGCGATTCTTCTGGTGACCGTGACCGTGCTCGTCCTCTGGCACCTGCGGCGGAGGCCGTACCTGGCGGTCGGGTGGTTCTGGTACCTGGGCACCCTGGTGCCCGTCATTGGGCTGGTGCAGGTGGGCGGCCAGGCGATGGCCGATCGCTTCACGTATCTGCCGCTGGTCGGCCTCTTTATCGCCGTGGCGTGGGGCGCGGCCGAGTGGGCCTCGGGCCGGCGCTGGCGCGCCTGGGGGGTGGCGGCCGGCGCGGTCCTTGTGGTGATCGCCTGCATGGCGGCGTCGGCCCGGCAACTCCAGTACTGGACCGACAGCGAAACGCTGGATCGGCACGCCCTCAGCGTGACCGAGGACAACGTGATGATCCACGATAACCTGGGGGTCTGCTTATTTAGCATGGGTAGATATGAAGAATCTGCGGAAGAACATGAGGCGGCTCTGCGCATTGACCCCGGGTACGTGGGTGCCCACAACAACCTTGGCCTCGCGCTGGTCAAGCTGGGCCGGCTGGACGACGCGAAACGGCATTACAACGAGGCCCTGCGCCTGAAGCCCGACTACGCCACGGGCTACGTGAACCTGGGGTTGGCCCTGGCCAAGGTGGGCCGCTTCGAGGAGGCCATTCAGCACTATCACGAGGCCCTGAGGCTGGCGCCCGACCTGGGACCCGCGCATGACCACCTGGGCTCGTCGCTCCTCTCGCAGGGCAAACGCGAGGAGGCCCTCGCGGAATTCGAGGAGGCGCTCCGGCTGAATCCGCGCGACGGCGCCGCCCACAATAACCTGGCGATCGCCCTGGGGCAGTCGGGCCGGACCGACGAGGCTATCAGTCACCTTCGCGAGTCGTTGCGACTGAACCCACGCGACGCCGGCGCGCACAACAACCTGGGCTTTGCCCTGGGGCAACTCGGCCGGACCCAGGAGGAGATCGCCGAGTACGGCGAGGCGATCCGCCTGAGCCCCAAGTACGCCTCGCCACGGTACAACCTGGGCATAACGCTCGTCCGCCAAGGTCACGGGGAGGAGGCGCTGGACCAGTTCCGTGAAGTCCTCCGCCTTGACCCCGGCCAGGCGGGCGCCCACAATCAGATCGCCCGAATCCTGGCGACCGCGCCAGGTGCGGCGCTCCGCAACGGCCCGCAGGCCGTGGCCATGGCCGAGCGCCTCTGCAACGGCACCGGCCGCAAGGCCCCGGAGTTCCTGGACACGCTGGCTGCCGCGTATGCCGAAGTCGGGCGTTTCGACGACGCCGCGCGCACGGCCCGCGAGGCGCTCGGCCTGGCGCAGTCGCTCGGCCGCAAGGACCTTGCCGGCCCGATGGAGGCCCGCCTGCGCCTGTACGAGGCGGGGCAGCCGTTCCACGAGAAGCCGTAGCGGCTGAGGCGGGTGAGGCGCCGGCCCCTTGTGGGGTGGCATGCCCACGCCGCTGTTCGCGTGGGCATGTTCTGCACCGGGCACAAAGCATGCCCACGCAACGGATGGCCCGCCGCGGCGGGCAGGCTGTGGGCATGCCACCCAAAGTGATGGCCAAAAAAACTATGCGTCGAGATATAGCTATCATCGTTTTCCTTGTGCTGGCCACGGTGGGGGCCTACCTGCCGGCGGCGCGGTGCCAGTTCGTCTACTTCGACGACCGCGGCTACGTGTTCGAGAACCGCGACGTGCTGGCCGGCCTCGCGTGGCCGGGGCCGGCCTGGGCGTTCACCACCACGTGGGGCTCCAACTGGCACCCCGTGACGTGGCTCTCGCACATGCTCGACTGCCAGCTCTTCGGCCCGAGCGCGGGCGCCCACCATCTCGTCAGCGTGGCGCTGCACGCGGCCAGCGCCGTGCTGCTCTTCTGGCTGCTCCGGCGGATGACGGCGTCGGTGTGGCCGAGCGCGATGGTGGCGGCGCTGTTCGCGCTGCATCCGCTGCACGTCGAGTCGGTCGCGTGGGTGTCGGAGCGGAAGGACGTGCTGAGCACGTTCTTCGGCCTTCTGGCGCTCCTGGCCTACGTGCGATACGCCGCATGGCCGTGCGTCGTCCGGTACCTGCCGGTCTTTGCGCTGATGGCCGTGGGCCTCATGGCCAAACCGATGCTCGTGACGCTGCCGTTCGTGATGCTGCTTCTGGACTGGTGGCCGCTGCGGCGGTTTGGCTACTCGGCGGGCGGTGCGTTCCTCGTAGGGGCACCCCCATGTGGGTGCCCTGTTGTTTTGGTCGGACACGACGGGCGGCCACGCGGGGCCGCCCCTACGGCGCGCTGTTCGTCCGGCACGATTGGGCGTCTCGTCCTCGAAAAACTCCCGCTCTTCACCCTCGTTGCCGCCTCGTGCATCATCACCTACATTGCTCAGCAGCGGGGCGGGGCGATGGAGTATGCCGAGCGCCTCACCTTCCTCACCCGCCTGACCAACGCCCCGGTGGTCTACGTGGCGTACCTGGGGAAGGCCGTGTGGCCGGCGGCGCTGGCCGTGTTCTATCCGTATGTGGCGCCGCCGGTGTGGCAGGCCGTGTTGGCAATGATCTTCCTTGCGGCGGTCACGGCGCTGGTGCTCTGGCAGAGGCGCCGGCGCCCCTACCTGGCCGTGGGCTGGTTCTGGTATCTCGGTATGCTGGTGCCGGTGATCGGCCTCGTGCAGGTTGGCAAGCAGGCGATGGCCGATAGGTACACATATCTGCCGCTCGTCGGTATCTTCCTGGCCGTTGTGTGGGCGGCGGCAGACGTGCTTTCCGGTTGGCGTCACCGCGCGAAGGCGTTTGCCGCGGCGGCCGCGGCCGTGCTCGTGGCGTGCGGCATCCTGACGATCCGCCAAGTGCAGGTGTGGACCGACACCGAGACGCTCTTCCGCCACGCCATCGCGGTCACGGGCGACAACGCCGTGGCGCACTCCGCGTTTGGCGAGTTGCTGTACGCCCGCGGGCGATATGCCGAGGCCGCTTCCTCCTTCGCCGAGTCCGTGCGCCTGGCGCCGGACTATGCCGAGGCGCAGTACAACCTCGGCCTGTCGCTCACGCAGGCCGGCCGGTTGCAAGAGGCCGTCGGCCCGTACCGCGAGGCGATCCGGCTTGATCCGCGCGACCCTCAGGCCTTCAGCGGCCTCGGGACGGTTCTCATGCGGCTGGGCCGGGCGGAGGAGGCCGCCGCGTGCTTCCGCGAGGCGTTGCTGAGGTCGCCCCAGGTGGCCGGCTATCGGCGGGACCTGGCGGCATCGCTCCTGGCCCAGCAGCAGTACGACCTGGCCGCCGCCGAGAGCCGCGAGGCCCTCCGCATCGACCCCAACGACGTGGTGGCCCGTAACAACCTGGCGGCGGCGCTCGCGCAACTCGGGCAGACCGACGAGGCCCTTTCGCAGTTCCACGAAACGACGCGCCGGCATCCCGGTTACGCTCCCGCGCGGCTGAACTACGCGCAGCTTCTCCTGCAAGCGGGTCGATGGGAAGAGGCCGACCGCCAGCTTCGGGCGGCGCTCCTGTTCGAGCCGAATATGACGCGGGCACTGGCGCTTCGGGCGGGAATCCTGGCTGCGGCGCCCCAGGCTGCGCTGCGTAACGGGGCGGAGGCCGTCGCGCTGGCCGAACGGGCCTGCACGCTGACCGACCGGCGCGATTCCGGCTGCCTCGATGCGCTGGCGGCGGCGTACGCCGAGGTCGGCCGGTTCCCCGAGGCCGTTGCCACCGCGCGCGAGGCCGTGGCGCTGGCCCGTCAGCAGCAGAATCACCGCCTGGCCGGCGTCATCGACGGGCACCTCAAGCTCTACGAAGCCGGCCAGCCCCTGAGGGAGCAGCCGTAGCCCGGGGGCGCGTCGCACGTAGGTGTTCAGCGTTATGGCCGGACACGGTGGGNNGGGGCACCCCCATGTGGGTGCCCGGAACGACGCGACATCCGGGCACAGTCCGGGTGCGTGCGTAGCCGATATTCTCTTAGTACTGCAGCGCCGCTTAGGTCTTTTGCGCGGTGGGTCTCCCGACNNGAGACCCGCCGCGCAAAGTGGCGCTGTAGTATTAGATGGAAGTCATGGATCAGCAGGCGGACCAGAATACGGGCCGGGGCCGGCGAAAGGCCCTTCTCGGCGCGGCGGCGCCGGCCGCGCGTTCGGCCGTGCCGTGAGTTTAAGGAATGCTTATGCGTCGAGACCTGGCCATTGCCGTGCTGCTCGTGCTGGCCGTGCTGGCGGCGTACGGGCCCCTGCGCCACGCCGAGTTCGTTTCGTACGACGATCCGCTCTACATCACCGAGAACCCGCACGTGCGCGTGGGCCTGACGGGGTCCGGCGTCGGCTGGGCGATGACGGCCACCGACGGCTCGAACTGGCATCCGCTGACGTGGCTGGCCCACATGGCCGACTGCCAGGTGTTTGGGCTCTGGGCCGGCGGGCACCACCTCGTGAGCGTGGGGTTGCACGCCATCAACGCGGTACTGCTCTTCTGGCTGCTCAGGCGGATGACGGCGGCCGTGCCTGCCCGCCATAGCCTTGGCGGCGGCGTGTGGCTGAGCGCCTTCGTCGCGGGCCTCTTTGCGCTGCACCCGCTGCACGTGGAGTCGGTGGCGTGGATTTCGGAGCGGAAGGACGTCCTCAGCACCTTCTTTGGGCTCCTGGCGCTCCTGGCCTATGTGCGCTACGCCGAGCGCCCGGGCGTCGCACGCTACGTGCCGGTCTTCGTGCTGCTGGCCCTTGGCCTCATGGCCAAGCCGATGCTCGTGACGCTGCCATTCGTGATGCTGCTCCTCGACTATTGGCCGCTGGGGCGGTTCGGCTACTCGACGGGTGGTGCGTTCGTGGTAGGGGCACCCCCGTGTGGGTGCCCTGCCGTTATCGCCGGACACGACGGGCGGCCACGTGGGGCCGCCCCTACGGCGCGCTGTTCGTCCGGCAGCGGCGGGCGTCTTGTCCTGGAGAAACTTCCGCTCTTCGTCCTCATGGTGACCTCAAGCGCCGCCACGTATTACGTCCAGCAAACGACCGGGGCGATGAGGTACGCCGGGGAGATCGGCTTTCCCGCGCGGCTGTCGAACGCGCTCGTTTCGTACGTGGCGTACCTGGGCCAGACCGTGTGGCCGCAGGGCCTGGCCTTTCTCTATCCGCTGGTCGAACTGCCGCCGTGGCAGGCGGTGCTGGCGGCGATCTTCCTCGTGGCGGTGACGGCCCTTGTGATCTGGCAGGTCCGCCGGAGGCCGTACCTGGCGGTCGGATGGTTCTGGTACGTGGGGATGCTCGTGCCCGTCATCGGCCTGGTGCAGGTGGGAGGGCAAGCCCGGGCCGACCGGTACACGTACCTGCCGCTGGTGGGGATATTCATCGCCGTGGCGTGGGGCGCCGCGGACCTTCTGGCCGGCTGGCGCCATCGCGCGAAGGTCCTCGTGCCGGCGGCGCTCGTGCTGCTGGCGGCCTGCGGCGTGCTGGCGAACCTGCAGTCGCGCACCTGGTCCGACAGCGAGACCCTTTACTACCGGGCGCTGGCCGTCGCGCCCGACAACCCGATGGCCCACCTTAATCTCGCATCAGGCTATGTTATCAAGGGCAGGTATAGCGAGGCCGTGGAGCATTGCCGCGAGGCCCTCCGCGTCAATCCCCGCAGCGAGGCCGCCGAAACCTGCATGGGCCTGTCCCTGGCGGCCCAGGGGCGCAAGGCCGAGGCCCTTCCTCACTTCCGCCGCGCGGTGGAACTCAACCCGGAACTGGAGGCCGCCCGCACCGATCTCGGCATGGCGCTGTTCGAGATCGGCCAGTTCGCCGAGGCCGAGGTTCACCTGCGCGAGGCCGTGCGGCTGCTTTCGGACGCCCCGTGGCCGCACATCCACCTGGCGTTCCTGCTCGTCGCCCAGCACAAAGACGAGGAGGCCGCGACACACGCCCGCGAGGCCCTCCGCCTTGGGCCCGACCTGCCGTCGGCGCATAATGTCATGGGCGCGGTCCTGAACGACCAGGGCCGGGCGCGCGAGGCCGTTGCCGAGTTCCACGAGGCCCTCCGCCTTGATCCGACTCTCGATACGGCCCGCTTCAACCTGGCCGGCGCTCTGGCCGCCCTGGGCCAGACCGATGAGGCGGTCGATCAACTGAACCGGCTGCTGAAGTCGCAGCCGCACCGGGCCGACCTCCATGCCGCCCTGGCGATGGTTCTGACAATGAATAACCGGACGCGCGAGGCCCTCGCCCACCTGGATGCCGCGATCGAGTTGCAGCCGGATTCGCCCGAGTTCCTCAGCCGCAGCGCGTGGATCCGCGCGACCGATCCCGACCCGTCGCTCCGTAGCGCGGCCTGGGCCATCGCGCAGGCCGAGCGGGCGTGTGCGCTGACACGCCGGGGCGGCCCGGCGTACCTCGAGGCCCTGGCGGCGGCGTACGCCGAGGCCGGGCGCTTTGCCGAGGCCGTGGCCACCGCCCGTGAGGCCGTGGCGCTGGCGCGGTCGGGCGGCGCAAACGACCTGGCGGCCGGCATCGAACGACACCTGAAATACTACGTCGACGGGAAACCGTACCGGTCCGGTTCCTGAGTTAAGACGACAGCGCAACTTGTGACTTTGCCCGCCGCGGCGGGCGGAAGTGCTGCGTGTTCGCGAAGCTTAGCGGCAGCCGGCGCGGCGGGTCGGGAGACCCGCCGCGCAAAACCTGGGAAGCTGCGCTGTCGTATTAAGGATGAGTCGCGTGCCGCGAAACCTGATCATCGGCGTTCTGCTCGTGCTGGCGGTGGCGGCCACGTACGCGCCCGTGGCCTGCTATGACTTCCTGAACCTCGACGACAACTCCTACGTCACCGAGAACAAGAACGTTCGCGACGGCCTGACGTGGGCGGGCGCGAGGTGGGCGTTCACCAGCCTGGAGCGGGGGAACTGGCATCCGCTGACGTGGTTTTCGCACATGGTCGACTGCCAGGTCTTCGGCATTCGCCCCGGCGGGATGTACACGGTGGGCGACCAGCACTTCGTCAACGGGCACCACCTCGTCAACGTGGGCCTGCACGCGGCAAGCACGGTGCTCCTGTTCTGGCTCCTCACGCGGATGACGGCGGCGGTGTGGCCGAGCGCGGTTGTGGCGGGCCTCTTCGCGCTGCACCCGCTGCACGTGGAATCGGTGGCGTGGATCGCCGAGCGCAAGGACGTGCTGAGCGTCTTCCTGGGACTTCTGGCGCTCCTGGCCTACGTGCGCTACGCCGAGCGCCCGAGCGTGGCGCGCTATGTGCCGGTCTTCGTGCTGCTGGCCCTGGGCCTCATGGCCAAGCCGATGCTCGTGACGCTGCCGCTGGTGATGCTACTGTTGGACTACTGGCCGCTGGGGCGTTATCCATTGCGGATTGCGAATTGCGAATTGCGGATTCAAACGGCACCCGCACGTGGCTTTTTCAAATCCGCAATCCGCAATCCGCAATCCGCAATCTCGTTCGGCCGCACCTCCACCTTACGTCTCGTCCTCGAAAAGCTCCCGCTTTTCGTCCTTGGGGCAGGCTGTTGCGTGGCAACGATTTTTGCTCAACACGGAGCGGGGGCGATGGAGTTTGCCGAGAAGATCTCGTGGCCGGCGCGGGTGTCCAACGCCGCCGTGGCGTACGTGGTGTACCTGGGCCAGACGTTCTGGCCCGCGGGCCTGGCCGTGTTCTATCCTCACGTCGAGCGGCCGCTGGGGCAGGCGGCGGCGGCGGCGATCTTCCTCCTGGGGGTTACCGCGCTGGCGATCTGGCAGATCCGCCGGAGGCCGTACCTGGCGGTCGGGTGGTTCTGGTACCTCGGGACGCTCGTGCCGGTCATCGGCCTCGTGCAGGTCGGGAAGCAGGCGATGGCCGACCGGTACACGTACCTGCCGCTCGTGGGTGTTTTCATCGCGATGGTGTGGAGTCTTGTCGATCTTCTGGGCCGCCGGCGTCACGGCGCGAAGGTCCTGGCGCTGGCAGCGTGCGCGGCGCTGGTGGCGTGCGGCGTGGCGGCGGCCGTGCAGGTCCGCACGTGGGCCGACAGCGTCACGCTCTTCGGCCGCGCCGTCGCCGTGACCGGCGACAACGTGGTGGCCCGCGGGAACCTGGCCGTGGCCTTCTCGCAGGTGGGCCGCAATGACGAGGCCCTGGTCCACCTGAACGAGGCCCTGCGGATCGACCCCACCGACGCCGTGTCGAATAACTGCATGGGGCTGCTCCTGTCGGGGCGCGGCGAGCACGCCGACGCCGTTGCCCACTTCCGCATCGTGCTGCGGTACAAGCCCGAGTACTACGCCGTTCACAACAACCTGGGCCTGACGCTGGCAACGCAGGGCAAGCTCGACGAGGCCATAGCCGAGTACCACGAGTCGCTCCGGCTTGAGCCGACGTACACGCCGGCGATGAGCAACCTTGGGGCAGCCCTGATCAGCCGCGGTGAGGTCGACAAGGCCGAGCCCCTCCTGCGCGAGGCCGTCCGCCTGACGCCGAATGAGGCGAGGGCGCACAACAACCTTGGGGTGGCCCTGGTGCGGCTCGGCAGGACCGATGAGGCCGCCGTCGAGTACGCGGAAGCCCTGCGCCTCGATCCGTATGCCGTCGACGCCCATACGAACCTGGGGGTCCTGCTGGGCAACGCCAATCGGTTCGATGAGGCCATCGAGCACTTCAACGCGAGCCTGCGCGTGTCGCCCGACCAGCCCGAGGCCCACAATGGTCTGGGCCACGTGCTGATGATCCAGGGGCACGACGCCGAGGCGTTGCCGCACCTCATAACCGCCCTCGAGCGGCGCCCCGACTGGCCGGCGGCGCTTACCGACCTGGCGCGGATCAGGGCCGCGAGCGCGAGCGCGTCGCTCCGCAACGGCCCGCAGGCCGTGGCTGCGGCCGAGCGGGCCTGCCAGTTGACCGAGTGCAAGGAGCCGGTTTGCCTCGACGCGTTGGCGGCGGCGTATGCCGAGGCCGGCCGGTTCGCCGACGCCGCCCAGACGCTCCGCCAGGCGATCGTTGTCGCGCGCGCCTTGAAACAGGACGACCTTGCCGCAAGGATGGAGATCCGCCTGCGTCTGTACGAGGCGGGGCAGCCGTTCCACGAGAAGCCGTAGCGCCTGGGGCGGCTGAGGCGCCGACCTTCGCGGGGTGGCGTGCCTACCCAACGGTGCGGCCTAAAAAACTATGCGTAAAGATATAGCCATCATCCTGTGCCTCGTGCTGGCCGTGGGCGCCGTGTACGCGCCGGCGGTCCGCGGCGGGTTCGTCATGTATGACGACCCCGGGTACGTGACCGAGAACCGGCACGTGCGGGGCGGCCTCGGCTGGGACGGCGCCGCGTGGGCGTTCACGAACGTCGAGCGGAGCAACTGGCACCCGCTGGCGTGGCTGTCGCACATGCTCGACTGGCAACTCTTCGGCCCGCGGGCGGGCGGCCACCACCTGACGAGCGTGCTGCTGCACGCCGCAAACGCGGTGCTTCTCTTCCTGCTGCTCAGGCGGATGACGGCGGCGGTGCCTGCCCGCCATAGCCTTGGCGGCGGCGTGTGGCCGAGCGCGGTCGTGGCCGGCCTCTTCGCGCTCCATCCGCTGCACGTGGAATCGGTGGCGTGGGTCTCGGAGCGGAAGGACGTCCTCAGCACGTTCTTCGGCCTCCTGGCGCTCCTGGCCTACGTGCGCTATGCCGCGCGGCCGGGCGTCGCCCGCTACGTGCCGGTCTTCGCGTTGCTGGCCCTCGGTCTCATGGCCAAGCCGATGCTCGTGACGTTGCCGCTGGTGATGCTGCTGCTGGACTGGTGGCCGCTGGGGCGTTATCCATTGCGAATTGCGAATTGCGGATTNNAATCCGCAATCCGCAATTTCGTTCGGCCGCACCTCGGCGGTGGGTCTCGTCCTCGAGAAGATTCCGCTCTTCCTCCTCTCCGCGCTCTTCAGCGTCGTGGCGTACGCCGCGCAGCAGCGGGGCGGGGCGGTGGTGTCGACCGAGGCGTTGCCGCTGGCGACGCGCCTGGCGCATGTGCCGATTGCATACGTTGAGTATCTGCGGCGGACGCTGTGGCCGAGCGACCTGGCGTTCTACTATCCGTTCGAGACGCCGGCGGCCCTTCGCGGCGGGTCTTCGACGTGGCA
>PMZT01000096.1:17653-19120 GCA_003170085.1 Planctomycetia bacterium
GCTCGTGCCGGTGATCGGCCTGGTGCAGGTGGGAACGCAGGCCATGGCCGACCGGTACACGTACCTTCCGCTGGTGGGGCTTTTCGTGGCGGTAACGTGGGCGGCCGCGGATTTCGCGTCGGGCCGGCGGTACGGGCCCGCCGCGGCGGGTGCGGCGGCGTCGGCGGTGCTCATCGCCTGCGCAGCCTTGGCCTGGTTCCAGGTGGGTTACTGGCACGACGGAGAGACGCTCTGCCGGCGGGCGATCGCGGTGGCCCCCGGTAACTCCGTGGTCCACGACAACCTGGGGCGGGTGTATCTTGATGAGGGCCGGCTTGCGGAGGCGGCGGAGCAGTTCTCCATGGCCTTGCAGATCAACCCGTCGGTCGGGCCGGTGCATAACAACCTCGCGAAAGTCCTGGACGCCTGGGGCCGGGCCGACGAGGCGGCACATCATTTTCGCGAGGCGCTTCGCCTGAACCCCGCCTCGGCCGCGATGTACAATACCAACCTGGCGGCCGTGCTCATCAAGCAGGGCAGGATGGACGAGGCGATCCTGTGTCTGCGCGACGCCGTGCGGGCCGACCCGACGTTCCCGGGGGCGCACAACAACCTGGGGGTGCTCCTGACGAGGCAGGGCCGGCGCGACGAGGCGGTCGCGGCGTATCGCGAGGCCGTGCGGCTCGACCCCGGCAACCCGGATTTCCGGGCCAACCTGGAAGCGGCGCTCGCGGCGCCGCCGAACGCCCCGCCGCCGCGCCTGGAGACCCACTGACATGGCGGCTCCGTCCTACACGCTGCGCGACGCCGGCATCGGGGCGGCCCTCGTGCTCGCCACGCTGGTCGCTTACGGCGCCGTCAGCCATCACGGGTTTGTGGCCTATGACGATGATCAATATGTATACTCAAATCAGAACGTCCAGCGCGGGCTGACGGCGGACGGTCTGGTCTGGGCCTTCACGCGGCCCGTGGCGTGCAACTGGCACCCGCTGACCTGCCTGTCGCACATGCTCGACTGCCAGCTCTTCGGCCTGAACGCGGGCGCCCACCATCTCGTCAGCGTTGTGCTGCACGCGGCTAATGTCGTGCTGCTCTTCTGGCTGCTCCGGCGGATGACAGCGGCCGTGCCTGCCCGCCATAGCCTTGGCGGCGGCGTGTGGCCGAGCGCGCTGGTGGCGGCGCTCTTCGCGCTCCATCCGCTGCACGTGGAATCGGTTGCGTGGGTCACCGAGCGCAAGGACGTCCTGAGCACGCTCTTCGGCCTCCTGGCGCTCTTGGCGTACGTGCGCTATGCCGCGCGGCCAAGCATCGCGCGCTACGTGCCGGTCTTCGTTCTGCTGGCGCTCAGCCTCATGGCCAAGCCGATGCTCGTGACGCTGCCGTTTGTGATGTTACTCCTGGACCACTGGCCGCTCCGACGGTTCGCGTGGGCGGCGGCGCGGCCGACCTCTTCGGGCGGTGCGTTCCTCGTAGGGGCACCCCCATGTG
>PMZT01000039.1 GCA_003170085.1 Planctomycetia bacterium
GGTCTCCCGACCCGCCGCGCACATACGCAATCTTAAAACGCTCTGGATGCCCCCAAGCTACTGCAGGGGTCCGGATGTGGCCCACCCGCCCTCGGGTGGGCAAGGCAGTGCACAGCCGGGGGCGGCTGTGCCACAAGAAGAGCGGGGCAGACAAGAGACGTAAGTGCTTGCAGAATAAGACGGACGGAATACTTGGGAAGAACAGAAGGTTACTTCTTCCGGAGGCGGTCCAGTTCGTTCTGGGCCATCCGCCGCAGCGGCGAGTCGGGCGGGGCGTCGGTCACGGCGGTCTGGAAGAGTTTGGCGGCGTTGCTGGCACGCCGGTCCACACCCCGAGATTGGCACTCGCTTAGGTCTCGGACCCGGCCGCTGCATCCGATTCGTCAATCCCGGGTTCCGTTTCGGGCGGCGCAGCAGGCTTCGCCCCTTCTCGGCCGAGCACGAACCAACGCTCCAGCACTTCCATCAGTTGCTCCCGGATGCGGTCGTCGCTGGTGCGGCTCTCGGCGAGTTCCTCGAAGCGCGCAGCGGTTTTTTCAAGACGTCCATTGACGCGATCCAGCAACTTGAAGCACGGTCCCAACTCGGCCGGCATCGTCACTTCGCCGCTGATGCCGAGATTCGCCAGGCGGGTCACAAGTTCCGCCTGCCCACGCGAGGGGCAGTCCATGCGAATCTTACGGGCCTTGCCGAAGTAGACGGTGTTATCTCCGAAGAGGGGATTCTCCATGAGAACCGCGGGCCTCTCTTCCGGGATGTTTGCCGCCGAATCCGACTCCGGCCGCTGCCCGATCCACTCAGCCAGGGGCGTGGCATCCTCAAGCTCGGCCGCGTCCCAGATGTCCGCCGCCAGGTCGTGAACGCTGAACCGCTTGTTGTTCGAATTCGCCCGCTGTTCCATCTTCTCAATTTCGACTACCCGGATCTCCCGGAAATGCCGGGCCGTCGCTTCGTACAGCCGGTCGATCAGTGTGTCGCGTTCTTTCGGATTGGAAACCCCAAGTAATTCAAAGACGGCATCATCCAGCGCGTGGCGGTCGGGTTGCTGCAACTCATCGGACAGCACCAGCGGTCCGGCCGCTATCCGTCGGGCGCGGTCGGGCGTGTGGCAGTCCATCAACTGTTCTTCAACCAAGCGGCCAACATCGCGTTGGCTCATGCGGCCAAGGGCGTCGGTCATTCGCTTGGCGAGTTGGGGCGACACTCCACTGGGGTCGGGGATTTCCAGCAGGTCTACGTCAATGATCTTGAGTTCCAAGGCTCCTTCGGTTCCCGCGTATCTTCCATAGAAGTTCTTGAACAGGCCCACAACCGTGGAATTCAACACGCCAACAAGTGCTTGGGTTTCAAGTGCCGTGAGACCTTTCGGCGCCAAGTCATAAAGGGTGTTGTTGCCGACTAATTGCTCGGGGTTTGCCGCAATGATGTGGCGGTATTGCTGAAACATAGGCCAGAATGCGATGCCTGGTTTCACGAGACCGGTCAAGTCATACCACGGATCGCGTGCAGCGCAGGTCGGACGCTTGGGAACGGGCTTTCCCTTTGATTTCTCCGAAGCAAAACTCGCGGTCATACCGTAGCGAATGTACCGCCAGACCCAGGGCGATTTCATCTTCAGTTTGTCCAGCGGCTCGCCCACCAGCAGGACCACGCGGTCCAGGTCACGGGCGCGGACTGTGGGACGATCCAAGTGCATCGGTCCGTGGACTTCGGGGGCCAGGTATCTGGCTTCAATAGGATGGACTACGCCGTTGCCGTCCTCGACAATCCTCAACTTGCCCGACTCGGCATCCTTCCGGGGCGCGCCGCCCGAGGCTCGGCGGAAATCCCGGTCGCTCTCGTGTGCCGCCAGCAGTTTCGCGGTGATGTCCTTGGGCATGAAGAAGGCGTCGCAGCCGCTCGTGATCCCGCGCCGAACCCCAGCAACTTCCCCCAGGGCAACCATCCGGCCGCCAAAACGACGCATGATCTCGAAATACAAATCCGGGGCGCGGACGTATCGGCCCCACTTTCCCGCATGATAATTGCCGTTCTCCTTGGGGGCATCCGCTGCCGCCCCGCAAGCGGCCGGCTCGTGTTCCTCCGGTTCCGAATCGTCTCCGTTCTCGTACTCCCCGGCCAACGACTCCGGGCCGACGCCCGCCAGAATGGTCCCGGCGCTAACCCCGTCATTCCACAGGTCCTTTTGTGACTTGATGATGATGCGCAAGTCTTGGTCCTGGCAGTCGGCCTCCGCCGTCAGGATTCGTTCGCGCAGCCGCTCAAGGGCTTCCTGCCGGGCGTCCTCGCTCTCCAGAGTAGGCGGAACGCCGATGATCTCCGCGAGGGGGCGACCAAAGCGCACGAAGCGGACGCGGTTCGCCATGCGCTGTGCTTCGTCATCGCAGCGTTGCAGGATCGCGATGCAGGTCTTGACACGCGCGTCCTCAAACCACGGCTCGGCGGCGCTCTCCATCACGGCCAGGATGCGGAAGTGCCGCAGCATCCAGCCTTGAAGGGCGAAACCATACTCGACATCCAGCCACGATGAGCTTGTCAGGAAACCGAAATAGCCGCCGGGCTTGAGGAGGCGGGCGGCGGCCGGCCAGAAGTAGCAGTGCAGATCGCTGCGCCCACCCAGGCGCAGGCCGGGCCAGGCGTCGCTGGCCATGCGGCCAAAGCGAGTCTTGTCAGCCTTGTCGACCTTCTCCTGCCGGACGTAGGGCGGGTTGGCGACCACCGCGTCCAGGGGCGGCAGCGGCACCGGCTGCTTTCCGCCGCCGGTCGCGGGAACGCGGCAGAAAGGCTCTGGCGGGGTGAAGTCAAAGAAGTTCCGCCGGGCAATGCGCGGGTAATTGGCTTCGTCGTCGATCTTGCGGGCCGCCAGGTTCAGCGTGGCCAGGTGCGTGGGGTAAAGGGCAATGTCGCAGCCGAACAGTTCGCCGATCAGGTTCAGGTGGGCGCGCGAAGGGTCCAGGTGGCGCTTCCGGTAGTAGGCGCGGACAAGAAAACTGCCCGATCCGCAGGCCGGGTCGAGGATCGCGTCGGCCGCATTGCGGATGCAGAACACGTTGATGAGGTCCACCGGGTCATCGCCGGTGAAATGCTGGCCGTAGCGGTGGCGCTCCTCCGGGCCGATGAGCTTCAGGAAGATGCGCCCCACCAGGTCCGACGGGATTTTGTGGAAATCGACCGATTCGATACCGCACAGGAAACCGCGCCAGGCGTCGAGGGCGTTGGGGGCATGGAAGACCAACTCGGTCGCCCAATCCCTCGCCTCGGGCATCAAGAGCGGTTCGTAATCGCCGCTGCGATCAACCGCTTTCTGGAACAACCCGTTGAACGCGGCCAAGGCTTCATCGGGCGTCTTGGCCGATGCCCGCAACCCCAAGCGCGGCAGATCGGGGAAGCGGGAGCGGAGGGCCTTGTAGAAGATCAGCCGGTTGGCCCAGACGTAGGCCAGGGTCTTGGCCATGTTGTCCACGGCCTTGACCCATTCCCCATGCGGGCTGCGAACGAAGGTTCTGTCCGGCTCCCTCATCCAGCCTTGCACACGCAGGTCGAAGGGCTTGCTGCGCTCCGCTTGTTCCAGGATGTAAGCGCTGGCCAGTTGGACCGGCCAATCCAGATGGCTTTCCAGGGACCGGATGAACAGGTCATCCGGCGGCATTGACCAATCGCGCCGACGGCCGGAGATAATGTCCGCCAGATCCCGCAGAAGGTCGGGCAGGAAATGCGTCTTGATGAAATCAAGGTTCTCTTCGCGGGCGACCTCCGCGGGACTCGCAAGGGTCCGGGGCAATCGGCGTTCCCAGACGCGGCGGTCCAGCAGCGGGCGATCCCACAGGCTGCGATCCCAAAGGACAAACGTATTGACGTTCCATGTGAAGAAATACTGGGCACGCGCGTTGCCGGCCTTCTGTTCGGCATCGGCGCACAACTCGGCATCGTAGGGCGAACGGCCTTCGCGCGTTCCCGGCAACTTCGTTTCACCGCAAAGCACCAGCTTGCCGTTCAGGTCGCGGAAGCGCAGATCCTTGCGTTTACGGCGGTCTTCGCCGGTTCCATAGCCCTCGATGCGGGCTTCGTGCACGGGCGAGAAGACGGTCGGATTCTGGCTCACGAGGAGATTGATCGCGGAGGCCATCTGACCGCAAAAATCAACTTCATTGATTGTCGGTTTGTCCGAAACCACGCTCGCGCCTTACCGTGCCGCACTTGCACGCAATGAGAATACCCCTCCGCCCGGCCAAGTCAACCTTGCTCTCGCGTTATCCGCTGCCGGAAGGTCCTCGCCGCAAATCGGGCACAGCAGGGTCATGGCAATCGTCGCGCCAGGAGAAACGTGCTGTCATCGGCGGGCAGTTGGCCGCCCAGCGTTTCCTGGATGAACGCCTTGAGCCGGTCGGCGACCTGGCGAGCCGTGGGGCCGTCGCCGGAGGCCGACACGCAGGCCGCACCCATCTGCTCGCCCAGCCGATCCAAGCCCACCCTTTCGCCGCTTACGCTGCTCATGTCGGTCAGGCCGTCGGTATACATGGCCATCAGGTGTCCGTCGGGCACCTGGTCGGGTGCGCTCTGGATCGTCATGGGCCACAAGCCGAGCGGCGTGTGGGCGCCGGCGTCGCACCGGCGTACCTCGCCGCGCGGCGAGATAATCATCAGGGGCGGGTGGCCGGCGTTGATGCACTCGAACCGGCCGCCGTGCGGGTCGACGACCACGGCCAGCATCGTCACGAACGAGCCCTTTGCCATGTACGCGCACAGATATCCGTTCAGGACGGTCATGAGGTCGGTCAGCCCGGCGCCGGCTTGCACGCAGGCGCGTACGAGCGAGTGCACCGTGGCGGCGACCAGCGCCGCATGAAGGCCCTTGCCGCAGACGTCGGCCACCGCCAGGAGCGTCCGCCCGTCGGGCATCGGCACGACGTCCACATAGTCGCCGGCCACCCAGCGGCACGGCTCGAACTCCAGGGCCACGTCCCAGCCTGGCACGGACACGGCCTGGGGCACGAGCCGCATCTGGATTTCCTGGGCCTGGGCCAGTTCCTGCTCGATGAGGGCGTTGGTCTTGGCCTGCTCGTAGGCCACCCAGGAGGCCTCGGCGTGCTGGAACTCGGCGACCGCCAGGGAGGCCATGGCCAGCCACTCCCGCGTCCCGTACTCAGGCGGCAGCACCACGTAAAGGAAATCCATCTGTTGCGGGCTGGAGGAGAGGGGGCACGCGAGGGCCGACAGGGCCACCTCGCTTCGCGGCAACGAGAGTTGCACGTCCACCGGGGCCTCGGCTGCGTTGCCGGCCAGGAGCGGCTCGCGGCGCTGACGGACCGCCTGGAGGAGGGTCTCGGAGACGTAAGGCTTCCACGCGCGGTGCTCCGGCCGCGACTCGGGACCGCAGATGACGCGCGGCGGGTCGGCGGGACGGTCCAGGCACAGGCGAATCACGGTGGCCGACCGCCCGCCGAACTCGTCGCCCACCATGAGGCGGCAAAGCTCGCGCAGGCGCTCGCCGGCATCCTGAACCCCGGCCAGTTGCCGGCCGAAGGCGATCAGGCTCGACAGGTGCGACGCCGCCACCTTGGGGACGGCGCCTTCCGCCAGCGACACGATGGACCCGCTCTGGGCGCTCGAGACGAGCACGGAGTTCCGCGTGTCCGATGCCGTGGCCTCGCCCGTCGGGGCGGGCGGCTGGAAGAACCGGAGGGTGAACGTCCCTATTTCCACCGTGTCGCCGTCGCGGAGGACCGACTCCGTGATGCGCTGGCCGTTGACGAGCGTTCCGTTGTGGCTTCCGAGGTCGTGAATCCACCAGCGGCCAAAATCGTCGCAGAACAGTTCGGCGTGGTAACGGGAGACGGTTTCAGAGGGCAGTCGGACCTGGGCATCGGGCGCCCGGCCGAAGGCCAACCTCTGGCCGGCCAGGCTGAGCCGCTGGACGGCACCCGTGGGTCCGCGGATCTCAAGGTACTCTTGGCGGGCAGGCGACGTTCTGCCCTCCGCGCCGCTGTCGCTCCCTTGTGCCATTGGACCACCGAGTCCTGTGAGGCAAGGGTCGCCAAGCGGATGCACCGGCCTGAGGCTTGCCTGCACCCGCCAATACCGCGCGGACTGGCGAATGTCAACGGGTAACCGTTCACGTCTGTACGGCGTCAGTTACGGGTGCAGCCCGCCGCGTCGAAGACCCGCCCCGCC
>PMZT01000031.1 GCA_003170085.1 Planctomycetia bacterium
CACCCCCATGTGGGTGCCCTGGAACTACGCAGCGCGCAATCGTAGGGGCACCCCCATGTGGGTGCCCTGGAGCGGTCACAAACGCTGCTACAGGCAGCAACGCTAAACACGTACACCTGACCCGCCGCGTACCGATGCGGTGGTGGCGCAACGGTAGCAAGCGAGGGGCAAGATGCGGCTGGTGCGTTTCGAGATCAAGGGGCAGTTGCGATACGGCATCCTCGAGGGCGATCGCGTCCGCGAGACCCTGCGGCCGTACGTCGAGGGCATCATGCCGATGCAGACGGTCCACGCGCTGGCCGACCTGCGGCTGCTGGCGCCCGTGCGCCCGTCGAAGATGCTGTGCATCGGCATCAACTACCGCGATCACGCCCGCGAAATGGGCCACACGATGCCCGACGAGCCCGTCCTCTTCATGAAGCCCGCGAGTGCCCTGGCCGGCCCCGGCCACCCGATCGTGTGCCCCAGGATGGCCGACCGCGTGGACCACGAGGCCGAGCTGGCCATCGTCATCCGCCGCCGCACGCGCCATGTCTCGGTCGAGGAGGCCGCCGCAAGCATCCTGGGCTATACATGCTTCAATGACGTGACGGCCCGCGACCTTCAGTCGAAAGACGGCCAGTGGACCCGCGCGAAGGGGTTCGACACGTTCGGCGCCCTCGGCCCGTGGATCGAGACCGACCCCGGCGACCCGAACCACCTGGCCGTGACGTGCCGCCTCAATGGCCAGGTCCGCCAGAAGTCCAACACCGACCAACTGGCGTTCAACTGCCAGTTCCTCGTTGCGTGGGCCAGCCGCATCATGACCCTCGAGCCCGGCGATGTCATCGCCACGGGCACCCCCTCGGGCATCGGCCCGATGAAGCCCGGCGACACGGTCGAAGTCGAGATCGAAGGCATCGGCACGCTCTCGAACCCCATCGTCTCCGAACCCGACGGCGGCTCCAAGCCGTCGATCATCCTCTAACCCCGTTCCCGGGGGTGTACTTTGGGTGGACTTGCGCAGAGCGCTAATTGGGTGGCATGCCCACGCCGTCTGTTGCGTGGGCATGTGGAACGCCAAGGACTTACCACTCCCGCGCCGCCCCTCGCGTGGGCACGCAAAGCCGGCGCGACGAACTCACTCCAGGGGCGGCACTGTTGCCCGATCAATCACCAGGGGCACGTCCGTTTCTTTTTCCCACGCAGCATAGCTGGACCACAGCCAATCGCCCGGGGTTGCGACAAGCCCGCGCCGAACGGGGTTCCTGTGAATGTAGCCGATCTTCTCGCGGAGCTCTCGCGCGGTGATGATGTTCCGATCATAGCCGCCGCCACGTTGCCAGAACCGCAGGCAGCTCTTGCCGTTCGGCTGCGCGTCCAGCATGCGCGGCATGAACTGCGGCGCCTCTCGCCGCACCCAGGCAGCGGCCCGCTTGGCCACGGGCACCTTGATGGCCGAGAGGATATCCCGCAGCAGGATTTGGCCCCGCGGCCTGAGCAGGAGGTGCACGTGCTCGGGCATGAACACCCACGCCCACAACTCGAATGGGTATTCCGTGCGAGCGTTCTGGATGGCCTCGACAAGCCACTGGCACGTTCTCTCGCTCTTGAGAAATCGCTGGTTGTGAAAGCAGGAGAACGTGACGTAGCGAGCGTGCCCAGCCCCTTCATAGCGTTTGAGACGTTTGCGGTATCCGTTGGGCGTTCGCATTGGCGTCCCCGCGAGAAACAGAACATGCCCACGCAACGAACGGCGTGGGCATGCCACCCAAAGGCGCCTCAGGCGTTTTCTTCGTAAGACTGCCGGATCAGATTGGCGGCCTCATCGAGTTGTGCAAGGTTGGTTATCCGAAGTTCGAGATCTCCTACACCCCAGTGCTTCGCGTGCGGGACGTCGCGCGCGAATGCGGGGGGAGGAGTCGCAAGCCTACCGTATTTCAGTTTCAGCCACACGCGCAGGTCTGTAGCGAATAGGTGGATACAACAGAAGATATGCTTCTCGCGGCGGTAGTTGATGCTCTTTGACCGGAAGTACTTGTCCACGGCGCCAGGTCTGAGCGACAGGCAGAGGCGGTCTACCGCATGATAGAGTTCGAGTACCTCCTGGGGTTTGCCGGCGATGTGGTGACTCTCATCATAGGCTGGTCCCTCTACTTTTCTTCTGCGTGTCTCAGCGGCCTTAACCGCCGCTTGATGGCGGATAGCTGATGGGGTGTCGCTGATCCTCTCGGGTGGCAAGCGCTGCCCTGGCGCCACGGGTGCCGCTCCAGACGCTGCCCATATGCGGACAAGGCTATCCTTCACTTGCTGCGGTGTCAGGTTGGAATCTCCGATGGCCTTCCGCATAAGTTTCACGAACGGGCGGGGCGGACTTTGCATCATGGCGTCCAATGCCTTACGCACTTTCCCGTCGGTGAACGTCTTTTCGCCGAGGACATCCAATGTGCCTTTGGCCATCTCCTCGCGCGAGAATCGCCGCAGTTGCCCCACCAACTGCTGCACGGGGATCCCTCCGGGATCGCGAGGATCCAGTGATACCTGGAACATAAGTTTATCGGGGGCCTCGCATTGCTCCATGCTTCGGTAAACCTTCCAGTTCACACCATTCGTGAGAACGCACCAGACAATGCCGTTATTCGCGGCGTAGCCGACCACTTGCGTGATGGCCTTGACATCGTCGAGCATGTCACCCAAAGCCTTGGCCTCAACGAGCAGCACGGGCTTCCCGTTGATCTTCAGGGCGTAGTCCACGGACTTCCCGTCAACGGTGGGGTACTCCAACTCAACTTCATTAGGATCGCGTATATCCCAACCCAACGCCTCAAGTATGGGATCAATGATGATGGTTCGGTGGGGTCTCCTTCAGGGAGAGCCGGCGAAGGCTTTCCAGTTTGGCACGGGTGCTTTCGATGGTCTGAGTCAGTTCTTGCATCTTTGGTGCCCTCCGCGACGCGAATCGCATATTGAATGCCGCAACATGCCTTAACTTAACGCGCAGAACTGTGGTGTCAAGCGCAGAGGCATTACTCCCTCGCGCCACGGGGGCATACGCGCAGAACATGCCCACGCAACGGACGGCGTGGGCATGCCACCCGATACGCGCTCTACGGAGTTCACATGCCCACGCGAACAGCGGCGTGGGCATGCCACCCGGCGCGGGCAGGCTGTGGGCATGCCACCCTTTGATTTCGCGCGGGAACGTAAAAGACCTTGTTGCTGCGCGACGCCCGCCGTATGATTTCCTGTTTGCAAGGAGGCTTTCATGCGACGACATGCACAGGTTCGGCGGTACCTCACCGCGTTTGACACCGCGCGGCTGCCACAGGTCTTTACCGACGTGGTCGTGCTGGGGTCGGGCGTGGCGGCGCTGCGGGCGGCGCTCGAAATGGCCCCGCCGCTTCACGTCACGCTGCTGACGAAGAGCAAGCAGACCGAGTCCAACAGCTACTACGCGCAGGGCGGCATTGCGGCCGCGGTCGCGGTGTCCGATACGGTCGAGAGCCACATGGCCGACACGCTGGCCACCGGCTGCGGCCTTTCGGACGAGGCGGTCGTGCGGCGCGTCGTGACGGCGGCGCCCGACTGCGTCCGCGAACTCATCGCGTGGGGCGCGGCGTTCGACAAGGTGGGCACCGAGATCGCCGTCGGCCGCGAGGGTGGGCACTCCGCCCCGCGCATTCTCCACGCCCGCGGCGATGAGACCGGCAAGGAGATCACCTCGACGCTGCTGGATCGTGTCGCCGAGAACGACTCGATCGACGTCCGCGAAGAGACCTTTGCGATCGACCTCCTGACGGTCGACGGGGCCGTGATCGGCGTCCTCGCGTGGCATCCCACGCAGGGGGCGTTCGTGGTCCGGGCGAAGCGCACGGTCCTGGCCACCGGCGGCCTCGGCCGCATCTACCGCGAGACCACGAACCCCGAGGTCGCCACCGGCGACGGCCTGGCCATGGCCTACCGCGCGGGCGCCCTGGTGGCCGACATGGAGTTCGTCCAGTTCCATCCCACCACGCTGTACATCGCGGGGGCCAGCCGCCACCTCATTTCCGAGACCGTGCGCGGCGAGGGCGGCCGCCTCGTCGACAAGGCCGGCCGGTCGTTCATGCCCGCGTATCATCCGATGGGCGACCTGGCGCCGCGCGACGTCGTCAGCCGCAGCATCATCGAGCACATGCGCCGCAGCGGCGAGACCCACGTCTTCCTCGACCTCACGCACCTGGGCACCGACGTGCGCAAGCGCTTCCCCGGCATCGCCAAGGCGTGCGCCCAATTCAGCATCGACATCGCCAAGGACCGCATCCCCGTCCGCCCGAGCGCCCACTACATGATCGGCGGCGTGAGGGTCGATGAGTTCGGCCTCACGACGCTCGCGAACCTGTACGCCTGCGGAGAGGTCTCGTCGACATGGCTGCATGGGGCCAACCGGCTCGGCTCGAACAGCCTGCTCGAGGGCCTGGTCTACGGCAAGATCGCCGGGCGCCGGATCGTCGAGGAACTGGCGGGGGGCGCCGGCGGCGCGCGGCCCGAGGCCGAGGGCCTGCGCAGCGACGTCTCGCGCTCGACGCGCGGCGAGCTGAACCTGGGCGACGTCCGCAACAGCCTGCGCTCGCTCATGTGGCGGAACGTCGGCATCGTCCGCACCGAGGAAGACCTGGCCGAGGCCGACGCCCTCATCGAGTTCTGGCAGAGCTACGTCCTCGACAAGGTCTTCGACCAGCCCGCCGGCTGGGAACTCCAGAACATGCTCACCCTGGGCCGACTCATCGCCCATGCGGCGCTCATCCGGACCGAGACGCGCGGCGTGCACTACCGGTCGGACTTCGCCGAGCGCGACGACGCCCGCTGGCAGAAGCACCTTCTGATGACGCGCGGCGAGGACGTGATTATCAAATAAGGGCATCGCCATGCCTGAGGAGATCGAGGCCAAGGTTCGCGTGGCCGGCCCGGAGACGTTCGGGCGGCGCCTGGCGGCGCGCGGTCTGGCGGCCGAGGGGCCTGTCTTCGAGGTCAACCGCCTCTTCGACGATGCGGCCGGGCGGCTGCGCCATGCCGGGGCGGCCCTCAGGGTGCGCGAGGAGTTCCGCCCGGGCCAGGCCGCCGCCTTTCGCGTCCTGCTGACCTACAAAGGCCCGCGGGCCGAGAGCCGCGTCAAACGCCGGCCGGAGTTCGAGACCGTCGTGGCCGATGCGGCGCCCCTGGGCGAGATCCTCCACGCGCTGGGCCTGGCCGAGACCTTTCGCTACGAGAAGCGCCGCACCACGTGGCACGTGGGCGCCTGCGAGGTCGTTCTCGACGAGTTGCCGCACCTGGGATGGTTCGTGGAGGTTGAGGGTCCGACGGAAGACGCCGTCCTCGCGCTCCTGGCCGACCTTGGCCTCGGCGGCGAACCGGTCATCAAGGAATCGTACATCGATCTTCTGGCGAGGCACCTGACCGGCCTGGGCCGCGATCCTACGCGGGCGGTTTTCGGCGACTGAATCGCTTCCAGAACTGCCACCACTTCGGCCGGCGCTCTTTCACGAGCGCCGTGACCGCCTGCTCGAATTCGCGCTGCTCCATCTTGTCGGCCTGGCGAAGGCGGTCCATCGACGGGATCTTCTCGAGCATCGCCTTGAGCGCCGAGTACGCAAACGACGCGGGGTCGCGCGCCACCTTGCGGCGGCTTTCGTCGGACCAGAGCGATTCCGCCGGCGGCGGCTCCACGCCCGGCGTGTGGAACTTCATCGCCTCTTCCACGCACTGCCGCGCATCCAGCAGCGACTGCGAGCGCAGCACGGGGTCCTTCAGGCGCTCGATCCGCCCCAGGTAGAACCGCGCCAGGCCCATCCACTCGACTGCGTCCAGGGCGCGCGACGGAGCCGAGGTCCGGTTGATCTCGCGAATCGGTTCCTTGGAATCCTCGAGGGCGTCGAGCACGAACGCGAAGGTCCGGTGCGACCGGCACTTGAAGCACTCGGCCTCCACGCGATGGCGCACGCGAGGCCCGGTCCCCTCCCGGGCATCGCCGGTCTGGCGCCACGGCCCGCCGCAGGCGCAGCGGTGCACCATCATATAAAAATACTCTTCCTGGACGCTGTGGACGCGGACCGCCTCGTCGGGGGTTGCCGGCACGCCGTCTTCCTCTAGTGGCAGGGCACTACGCGTGCGTGCGCATCGTTTTTGGGGTGCCATGCTTTCGCGCCGGCGCGAAAGCATGTTCGCGCAAGCCAGAGCGGGGCACCGAACTCAAGTTACTTGCAGTCCACGCGCCAGGCGCAGTTCGGCTGGCCGCAACGGGTGCTCTCGCCGCGGTTGAAACAATCGCGGTTGTGCTCGGCCGCCTGGATGGCCCGGATCAGGGTCTCTTTGCTCTTGCCGACCGGGTTGACGCCCTTCTTCTTGGCCAGGGTACGCACTTCGGTGATCTTCATAGCCAGCCTTCTTTCGGCCGCCCGATACGCTACGGCGGCCCATAGAGATTACCTCAGAACGGTCTTGCTTGCGTCACCGCCGCGCTCGACGATGACCCGCGCGCCCGGGGGCGGGCGCGAACGGTTCTGAGATAGTTCCCCAGGTCCTCCCCCGTTACGAGCGGTGCAGGGCACCGCGAAAATTACTGGTGCGACAACATCATTCTTGTGGGTGCCACGCTTTCGCACCTTGCGTCAACATTGTGTTTGCGGGTGCCATGCTTTCGCGCCTTTGCGAAAGCATGATTTCGCCCGCCGTGGCGCCCGCACTCACAGTTTCCATATTGATGAACCACTACTTCACTTCAGCCGGAGCGGCCGCCGGTGCCGCGGCGGGCGCCGCCGGAGCAGCAGATGCAGCCGCAGGCGCTTCCGTTCCAGTCGCAGGCGCTGCGGGTGCTGCCGCAGGGGCAGCCGGAGCCGTCGCAGGTGCAGCAGGTGCTCCCGCCGGAGCCGTTGCGGGCGCCGCAGGCGCTTCCGGTGCAGCCGGAGCCGCTGGAGCCGCTGGAGCCGTCGCGGGCGCCGCCGGTGCCGCAGGCGCCGCCGGAACCGTCGCAGGCGCCGCAGGTGCCGCATTCGGATCGGCCGGGGCCGCAGTGGCGGCAGGGGCCGTGCCCGGCGTAGGCGCTACGGCCGCGGGGGCCGAGGGCGCCTGGGCCTCAAGCGGCGTAACCGACTTCTGGAGCATCCGCTTACGCTCGAGTTTGCCCGTGGGTTTCGGGGCCGGCGATTCCTTGTTGCATCCAGCGGTCCACGTAAGCGCCAGGGCCATGGCGAAACTTCCGGCAAGGACCAGCAGGCGGCTGCGCATCGCTCTTTCCCCTTCTTCTTGCATCCCCATCCTTCCGGCGTCCGATGATAACTGCTCACCCCGCGTTTTCAACCGAAAACCCACGGGCAAGGCCCGCTCAGGTACGGGAGCCGCCCGCCGTGGCGGGCGATGTTGGGTGGCCGTGCGGAGCGCCCGAAGCAAGCACGGCCACGCAGAAGCGCCCGCCACGGCGGATCTTCGACGAGGCCGTGCCACCCGCGGCAAAGCTTCTGCGCCCGCAACGGAGAGGTTACGGGCGCTGTTGGAATGTATTGGCAAGGGCTAATTTTGTCCGGTAGACTTCCGGGCGACGCACAGGGCCGAGTTCCAGTCGGCTCCGAACACATGGGTCAGCAGAAGGAGACGAAAATGAAGTACACGAGCTTGCTTCTCGTGGCTCTGGCGTACACCGCCTTGAGCCTGACGGTGCCTGGTTGCACATCCAGCACGCCTGCCCCCGCGCAGGCCACGCAAAAAGGTGCTGCTTTCCTGCAGGCCCTGCGCAATGCCGAGTATTCCGTCGATTTCATCAACACGGGGAAGGCTCGCCTGAAGGACGGTGTTTTTGAGGAGCCGGCCGCGCCAGGCTCGGCTACCACGACCCGGGTTCAACTGGGCGAAGAACGGGCGCTGGGAGATGTGAATGGCGATGGGGCCGAGGATGCCGCGGTCACGCTTTGGGTTCAGCCCGGCGGCACCGGCACCTTCCATTATGTCGCGGTGGTAATCAATGAAAAGGGTACGCCCAAACCCCTTGCCCCGGAGTTCCTTGGAGACCGTATCATCGTCAAATCCCTGGCGATTCAGCAAGGCAAGGTCGTTGTCACCCTGCTCGAACGCAAGCCGGATGAGCCAATGACCGCAAAACCAACCATTGAGGTTACACGAACGTTCAAATTGCAGGGCGGCAAGCTGGTTGAGGTGAAATAGCAAGACAAAGTACCGCGGTACAGAGGCCAGGCGTTCGGAACCACCGATGACAAAGACACGCTACTGGCTTCTTCTGTCGGCAC
This sequence comes from Planctomycetia bacterium, assembly GCA_003170085.1. Lineage (GTDB taxonomy): Bacteria > Planctomycetota > Phycisphaerae > FEN-1346 > FEN-1346 > FEN-1346. The sequence goes on from PMZT01000031.1 coordinate 8,256, forward strand.
TCCTGGTGGCGGGTCTTGCCATGTTCGGCTGGAGTTTCCGGTACCCGTGGTACACGGTATCGGAGAAGGAACTCTGGGAATTGTCGGACCGGCTGGCTTCCAAGCCTCGCGAAGAACGCTTCCGGGAGTGGTTCGCGGAGACGGCCAGGCGCGAGACCCCGAGGAAGATGCTGAGCGACACCGGCATCGGCCTGATCGCCCTGGCGGCCGTCCTTGGCGTGCTCAGGCTTGCCACGGGATTTCCCCTGCGCGATTCGCGGACTCCCCGGTGGCGCTGGCTCTTCATCGTCGTCTATCTGCTTGTCCTGGCCGCCCAAGTGCCGGCGTCAATCTGGTATTTCGAGCACCGGGCAGACCGTTTCGAGTACCCGCCCTGGGGCGACAGCATCGGCATCGGAATCGCCGGGGAGGTCGTGGCCTGTGTCGTGTTTGCCGTCGTCGGGGGTCTTTTCTGGTTACCCTTTCTTGCCCTGTCGCGGTTCCCGGCCGAACTCTACGCATGGCCCCAAGGCCAACGTCGTTTCAATACCATTGTCACGATTGGGTTCGGGGGCCTGGCGGGACTCAGCCTGTTCTCAACGGTTGGCGAAGTGCGAGACGGGAACGTCGGTGGGGTGTTATTGGCGATGGTTCTGACCTATCTGTTGCTATCTCTGCGAGCCGGTCTCGTGGCGCGGCAAGCGGAGAAAAAGGGAACTGCGAACCCAGCCGTGGAGGCGACGCGGACAGGCGGCGCGGCTGACTTTGAGCGCTAGGCGTAGGGTGCGTGCACGCACCCTACCTACTTTCCGTTTCGGACTTTTGACCGTGGACTTTGGGCTGTCTTTCCGCCCCGTGTAAAAAAGTGCAGTCAGAAACGCCAGATTGGCACGCCGTTTGCACATATATTACCCAGCTTGCCCAACCTTCCCATCCTGCGATACTATAATATATATCGAGCGGTTGCCATAAGATGCCCGAAAACGTCCGTTTTGGACACCGATTCGATACGAACAGGG
>PMZT01000206.1 GCA_003170085.1 Planctomycetia bacterium
GGCTACAAGTTCACGGTGGGCGAGGGCAAGGCCATCATCAACGTCGGCAGCGTCGGCCAGCCGCGCGACCTCGATCCGCGGGCCTGTTACGTGACGGTCGAGGGCCGGGAAATCCGGTGGCACCGCGTGCCGTACGATCACAAGACGACCATGGAGAAGATCCTGGCGACCAACGTGCTCGACGAGTTCCTGGCGAACCGGCTGGCCGAAGGCCGATGACGCCGGCCGCTTGTGCCTGAGCGGCTTTTTCCCGTGCCTCCAGAGCCGTTGCCCCGTCCGGGGCCGAGGTGACTTTGAATCGCGAGACGATCATACGAACGGTAATCGCCGGCGCCCTCGTCGTGGCCATCCTGTTCGGATGGCAGAAGGTCGGGCCGACGATCGAGCGGATGCTGGGGCTCTCGAAGCCCGCGGCCGAGGCGCCTGCCAAGTCGGGGGCCGAGAAAAAGCCGGCCGCCGAGAAGAAGGCGCCCGAAAAGGGCACGCCCGAGAAGGGCACGCCCGAGAAGGCCCCCGCCGAAAAAGGAACGCCGGAAAAGGGCGCGCCCGAAAAGGCGCAGCCGCCCGCGGTGACCGGCGGCGGCCTCCACGCCATCGGCGCCGAGACGGCCCCCGCGCAGCCGATCGTGCTGGGCTCCGCCGCCTACGAGAGCGACTACGACCTGGCCGCCACGATCAACGCCCGTGGCGCCACGGTCGAGCGGCTGGCCCTTTCGCGCCGCGACTACTTCCGGTCCGTCGAGGACCGCGACAAGTCCCCCGGCGACCGGGCCGCCATGGACCTCATCGAGCCCGACGCCCCCGTCCGGGCGTTCTCGATTCCGGAGCTCCGCGTGCGCCTCCGCGGGGCCGATGAATGGAGTAAGGTTGATCTCTCTGATATCATCTGGAAGGTCGTCGATGAGGACGGTCACCCGGGCCAGGCGGTCCTGGCCGTCGACGTGGTCGATAGCGCGGGCAAGCGCCTCCTCGAGGTGCGCAAGACCTTCCGCCTGTCGCCGCGCGCCAAGGCCGCCGAGGCGGGCGGCGCGGCCATGCCGCAGTACCAGCTCGAGGTAACGCTCGACTTCACGGCCCTCGATGACCGCGTTGAGAAGATCATGTACGAGCTCCAGGGCTCGCCGGCGCTGCCGGTCGACCCGGGCCGCAGCTTCCTGCCGACGGCCATCGCGGGGTCGTGGTCCGGCGGCGTGGTCCAGACCGCGCAGGTCCAGGCCAAGCAGATCAAGAAGGGCGAGGAGTTGCCCGCGCCGCAGTTCCTGGCGGGGGAGGAAAAGGCCCCCGAGGCCGGCGCCGCCCCGCCGCCCGCGCTGGCGTGGGCCGGCGAGATGGACAAGTACTTCGCCGTGGTCCTGATTCCGCAGAAACCGTCGGCCGAGGGAACGTTCGTGTCCGGCGCCCAGGTCGCGTGGTATCGCGTTTCGCGCGGCGACCAGGACACCGCGATGCCGGGCATGCGGCTGGTGACGAAGGAACTGGCGATCGGGCTCGAGAAGCCCGTCTCCAACGCGTGCATGGTCTACGCCGGCCCGAAAGACGCGGAGTTGCTCGAGAAGTACTACGGCCACCTGGGTCTCCAGAAACTCATCCTCTGGGCGGTGCCGTGCTGCGGCGCGGTCGTGATTCCGGGCGTCGATTACCTGGCGCGGCTCCTGGCGCTGGTGCTCGACGTTTTCTATGACGGCGTCCGCAACTACGGCATCGCGATCATCCTGCTGGTGTTCGTCCTCCGCGCCGTGACGCATCCGATCACGCGCTGGAGCATGAAGTCGATGACCGAGATGCAGAAGCTCCAGCCCAAGATGGAGCAGATCCGCAAGCAGCATGCCGACGACAAGGAGACGATGCAGCGGGAACTGGCGAAGGTGGGCGGCCTGAAGACGATGGGCGGGTGCCTGCCGATGTTCCTCCAGATGCCGATCTGGCTGGCCCTCTACAGCGCGCTGGGCGCCTCGATCCACCTGCGGCACGCGGCGTTCATTCCCGGGGCATGGCTGCCGCACGACTCGATGTTCTCGATGTTCCTGCAGGACCTTTCGTCGCCCGACATGCTCCTGCACTGGCACAAGCCGTTCTTCATTCCGGGGGTCGACATCCCGCTGCTGGGCTGGCTGATCGGCGGTCTCCAGGGCATGTTGGCCGGCGGGCCGGGCGGGATCACGAACTTCAACCTGCTGCCCGTGTTGGTTGGCCTGTCGATGTATCTCCAGCAATTGGTGACTCCGCAGCCGCCCACGACCAATCCGCAGGCGGCGCAGCAGCGGAAGATGATGAACCTGATGTCGGTCTTCTTCGCCGTGATGCTCTACTCGCTGCCGGCGGGCCTGTGCCTCTACATCTCGGCGTCGTCGTTCCTCGGGTTCTTCGAGCAGCGGTGGCTGAGGAAGAAGCTCGGGTTCGGCACGCCCGGCAGCCCGGCGCTCTCCGCCGAGCCGCCGGTGCCCGAGGTCCGGTCGTCGGCGCCCGCCAAGGCGGCCAAGGAGCACTCGCTTGTCAGCGGCCGTTCGAAGTCCATCGCCGAGCAGATCGAGGCCTGGATACGCCGCCTGATGGATCCGGGCGAGCCCAAGGCGCCCGAGACGAAGAAGGGCAAGAAGAAACGCGGGAAGTAGAAAGCCTCTTCGTTATGGCATTGAAGGGTGCCATGCTTTCGCGCTGTTGCGAAAGCATGACGGGCGCGCAACGCACGCTTTCGCAAGCGAAAGCGTGGCACCCATCGCCGGTGCCCGGCCTGAGGATGAGGCAACTCTCTCCGCATGAACCTCGATGACACGATCGTGGCCATCAGTTCTCCCGCGGGCCGAGGCGAGCGGGCCGTGCTGCGCGTCAGCGGACCCCACGCCCTCGCGGTTGCCGAGCGCGTGTTCCGCGAGGACCGCCTGATACGACAGCACTGTGAATTTCAATCGACAAGCCCCGAAGGGGCGTCTTTCTTAGCCCAGGGCGAAGACGAAGTCGAGCCCTGGGTAAGCGCGCCCCCGGCAGAGCCAAGCCCCGGCAGGGGCGCCTTGCCGAACGATGGGCCGACGGAGGCATCTGCCCAAGGCGCCCCGATGGGGCTAGATAGCCATATTTCTTATGCGTACCCAGGGTTCGGGCTTCGCCCATCACCCTGGGCTAAGAAAGACGCCCCTGCGGGGCTGACGGCCAATCCAGCCAGTACGGGGCTGACCGCCAATCCACCATCTGGCGCTGTCGTACTAAGCGATTGGCCCACGTTCACCGCGCGGCCGGGCCGGCTCGAGCCGCCTGGCTCGGGGCTTTCGGTTCCGGCGGTGGCGTACCTGATGCGCGAGCCGCGGTCGTACACGCGCCAAGACGTCGTGGAGTTTCACGTGGGCGCGTGGCCGGCGCTCCTGCCGCTCGTGGTCGGAGAGATCGTGGCGGCCGGTGCGCGGCCGGCCGAGCCGGGCGAGTTCACCTTCCGGGCGATGATGAGCGGGCGGCTGGACCTGGCGCAGGCCGAGGCCGTCATGGCGGTCATCGGCGCCGCCAGCCGCGCGACGCTGCGCGCCGCCTCCGACCTCCTCGGCGGGCATCTTTCGCGCGAGGTCGGGCGCCTTGCGGCGGAGATCCGCGACGTGCTGGCCCTGGTGGAGGTCGGGCTGGACTTCTCGGACCAGGACATCGAGATCGCGCCGCCGGCGGAGCTTTCGCGCCGGATCGCGGCCGTGCGGGCGGCGCTGGCGCACCTGGGCCGCAGCGCGCGCGGCCTCGAAACGTTCGACGGACAGGTGCGGCTGGTCCTGGCGGGGCGGCCGAACGCCGGCAAGTCGAGCCTCTTCAATCGCCTCCTCCAGGCCGACCGGGCCATCGTGTCGCCGGTGGCCGGGACGACCCGCGACGAGCTCCGGGCGTCGCTGCGCGCCGGCGGCCTGACCTTTACCCTGTGCGACGTCGCGGGCATCGACGAGAATGGCGCCGGGCCGGGTGATCCCCTGGATATCGGCGCCAAGGCCCGGGCCAGGGCGGTCGAGGCGCTGGCCGGCGCCGACCTCGTGCTCCTCGTGATCGACGCCTCGGCGCCGCCGCTGGAGCCGAGCGACGAGCTTCTGGCGCTCGTTACGTCGCCGATGGTCGTGGCCGTGACGAAATCCGACCTGGCGCCGGCCGACGGGGTGCCGGCCTGGTTCGCCTCGCGTGGCGTGGACGCCGAAGTGGTCGTTACGAGCGCGGTGACCGGCGAAGGGATCGAGGCGCTGCGGGCGGCGCTGGTCCGGGCGGTGGAGGGCGGGGCGGTCGATCGCCAGGCCGCGGGGCCGGTCCTGACGGCGCGGCACCGGGCGGCGCTCGAACGGGCGGCGGGGGCACTGGCGCGGGCGGCGCCGCTGGCCGAGCGTGGCGACGAGGCCGGCGAACTGGTGGCGATGGAGCTTCGGGAATCGCTCGAGGCGCTCGGCGCGATCGTCGGCGACCGGGCCGACACCGATGTTCTCGGGGCGATCTTCTCGCAGTTCTGCATCGGCAAGTAGCATTACAGCGTCAGGGCCAAGTGGCGCTGTAGCGTAAGCCCCCGGCACCGCCGGGGGATCGACAGGGCGGCGCGTTCAGGCGGCAGGCGCCGGCGGGGCCGAGGGCGACGAAATTGCGCAGGTATTACCTATCCCCGGCCGCGCGCTACTCTTATAATGGCCGCCGCAAGGGGCGGACGGTGTAAAGCGGAAATGGGGACCGCGGGGTTTTTCCTTGACGGTCCTTCCTTAGTCCGGCTTTAATACGTGAGGCGGTGGGAGTACACCGGGCACGCCGCCCGGCCAACACAGGCGGCTCGGAGACGGTGCCCAGGGGCCGGACTCGCTCTCCGAGGCGGGTCGGCGAGGAATGCATTATGCCAAGCACCAAGAGTGTATGGGGGATTGACGTCGGCCAGTGCGCCCTGAAGGCGATACGGCTGCAATGGCGCGACGGCAAGCTCAAGGCGCTCGGGTTCGACCTCATCGAGCACGCCAAGATTCTGAGCCAGCCCGACGCCGACGAGCAGGCCCTCATCCGCAGCGCCCTCGGCAAGTTCATGTCGCGTAACAGCGTCAAGGGTTCCACGGTCGTCATCAGCGTGCCGGGGCAGGCCAGTTTCACGCGGTTCATCAAGCTGCCGCCGGTCGAGGCGAAGAAGATCCCCGAGATCGTCCGGTACGAAGCCCGCCAGCAGATTCCCTTCAACCTCGAAGAAGTGGTGTGGGATTACCAGACGATCAGCCCGGCGTCGGCCGGCCCGCGCGAAGTCGAGGTGGGCATCTTTGCGATGAAGCGAGACATCGTCAACGATTACGTCTCGGACTTCCTGGCGATGCACATGGAGCCCGACATCGTTCAGATGGCGCCGGTGGCCCTTTACAACTTCCTGCGCTATGAGAAGAAGGAAGGCGGCGGGGCCACGCTCCTCATCGACGTGGGCGCCGAGAACACGAACCTCGTCATCGCCGACGGCGACCGCGTGTGGATCCGCAACGTTCCGATCGGCGGCAACAACTTTACGCAGGCCCTCGTCAAGGAATTCAAGCTGCCGTTCTCGAAGGCCGAGAGCCTGAAGCGGCACGCCCCCGAGTCGAAGCACGCCCGCCAGGTGTTCCAGGCGATGCGGCCGGTCTTCGGCGACCTCGTGACCGAGATCCAGCGGTCGATCGGCTACTACACGAGCCTCCACCGCGACAGCCACGTCGAGCGGGTCGTGGCCATGGGCAACGCGTTCCGGCTGGCGGGGCTGTCGAAGTTCATCGCGCAGAGCCTCGGGGTCGAGGTCAGCAAGGTCGAGCAGTTCACGAGCATGCCCGACGCCGAGCCGCTGTCGGCCCCGCTCTTCCGCGAGAACATCCTTTCCTTCGGCGTGGCGTTCGGGCTGGCGATCCAGGGGTGCGGCCTGGGGTCGATCTCCACGAGCCTCCTGCCGCCCGAGATTCTGAACCAGAAGGTCTTGCGCAAGAAGCGGCCGTTCTTCGTGGTGGCCGGCGCCGCGATCGTGGCCGCCGTGGGCTGCTTCGCCTACGACCAGGTCAGGAGCAGCGACGAGTTGTCCGGCCGCGGCAACGAAGTGCTGCAACTCGCGAACGAAGTCCGAACGCTCCAGGATACGAACAAGAAGGAGCAGGGCCGGTTCGACGAGCAGAAGAAGCTGCTCGTGGAATGGCAGGGTAAGATCAACGACATCGAGGGCCTCGTGGGCAACGAGTCGTACGTCTATGACCTCATGCGCACCCTGTGGGCGACGTGGCCGTACGACGAGCGCTGGGCCAAGTATGACCCGGGGGCGAATACGCCGCCGCGGACGACCCTCAGTATCATCGAGTGCCTGAACCTCTCGGTCAGCTACGTGCCGGACGTGCGCGAGTTTGCCGACGTGGGCGCCGGAACATCGGCCCTGGCCGAGGTCAGCGTGATCGGCCCGGCCGCGGCCGCGCCTGCGGCCCCGGCCGAAGGTCAGCCGCCGCCGCCTCCTCCGCCGCCGCCTCCGGGCGGGGCGCCTGGGCAGTTGGGCGGGGCGCCGGCGCCGGGGGCGCCGTCGAACGCCGGCGTGGCGGTGCGCATCGTGGGCATCACCCCCAAGACCGGGCAGGACGGCCTGGACTTCGTTCAGAAGAACCTGATCGAGACGCTCAAGAAGGACCCGCGCACGATTCACCTGAAGACCCCGGCGGGCGAAAAGGTGCTCGCCGAGATCAAGCTGACGGCCATGTTCCGCAACAATCCGGAATACGAGATCTACGGCGGACGCAAGGCGGCGGAGGCGGGGGCCGCGGCGGGGATTTCGCCGCAAGCCGACAAGGGCGGCGATTTCTGGTTCGAGGCCCTGTGGGTCGTCCGCGCGCCGGAGGAAGCGAAGCCCGAAAAGGCGCCCGCCGCCCCGGCCGCACCGGCCCCGGATGCCGGTCAACCCCCGAAATGATGAGCGGTCGCCACGGCGACCGGAGGCCAGGAGCCGAGACATGATGGAAACCTTGAAACGCCACGTCTTCCTGCTGGGGCTGGTCGGGGGCGTGGTCGTCCTTTCGCTGCTCATCGGGATGACCGCGTACCTTGTCTACACGCGCCCGGCCGCCTCGATGTTCACCACGCTGCGATCCACCGAGACGAGCGCCAAGCGGCTGCTCCCGCCGAACCCGCTCTACACGGCGAAGGCCGTCGAGGACATGACCGAGCAGGTCAAGGATCGCCAGAAGCAGTATGAAGATATCATCAGCTACATCCGCGACCTCGGCCATAAGCGCAAGAGCCTTGACGACGCCCTGTTCCCGAAGACGACCGATAACAACCTGCTCCTGCGCTTCAAGTCGCTCTACGACAAGAAGCTGGCGGAGTTCATCAAGCGACTGAACGCCGTCGAGCCGATCGCGCCGGACAAGAACGCCTCGGACAAGACCGCGAAGACCCCGGAGACGCCGGTGGGCGCCCTGTACATCAGCCCGAAGCTCTCCTTCGCCCGCCCCGATTGGGTCGACAAGCCCGAGCCTCCCAAGATGGACGAGGTGCTCAGCGGCCAGGAAGACATCTGGCTCATGGAAGACCTGGTCGACATCATGGCCAGGATGAACGACGAACTCCGCGCGAAAGGCCAGGAGCCCCGCATCCAGGACTCGGCCATCAAGGAACTCGACGAGATCCGCATCGGCGGTCCGAATGCCGTCCTCGCGGGCACGAAGATGCCGACGCTGAGCTCGCGCTATATGTCCGTGAGCAAGGGCCCCGGCAGCCGCGCCCCGGCGCTGCCCGGGCGATGGACGGTGCCGGCCTTCTACAAGGTGCTGCCCTTCCGCCTGACGGTGATCGTCGAGTCGCGCTACTCGGGCGAACTGGTGCGGCGCCTCAAGGGGACGGAAAGCTTCATTACGGTGGATGCGGTCCGCGAGCGGCCGGTCGTTGAAGCGCGCGATTGCTTTGCGGCTAATCGGAAAGACTACGGGACGCAGGGCATCGTTCGCATGGAGATCGTGGCCGAGTCGCTCGTGTTCCAGTTGGAGGGCGGCCGCATCACGATGCCGGGGGCCAGGGCCCCCAGTGCGGCGCCGGGCGCCAAGGCGCCGGGCGCGGCACCGGCGCCGGCGGCAGCGCCGGCGGGGGCGTCCAAGGGCTGAACGTCATCGCGCGGCCGGGCGGCGCGACCTCGAGGTCGCGCACCGCGGAGGCCAAAGGAGTTTTGACTATGGCGGCCGATTTGAAAAACCTCTGGGCAAAACATTTCGAGAAGATCACGGTGGCGGTGGCGGCGGCCGTCTTCATCGCGGCCCTCGTGATCTTTGTCGGCATGCGCAAGGATCAGAACGCGGTGCGCACCCAGGTCGTGCGATTGGTCGAGAATATCCGCAAGGAGCAGGGCAACGCCAGCCTCGACAAAATCCTCACGCCCCAGGAAAAGGAAGAGCTTCATATCGGCCAGCCGGCCCTGAAGGTCGAGGACTTCGCCAAGGAACTCAACGGCCTGCCCTCGCCGTGGGATACCAAGAAGGATTTCGTTGAAGGGTCCCTGGAGATCAAGGCGCCGGTGGTGAAGGTCGTCACCGTCTCGGCGCCGCAGGTCCAGCCGGTGACCGACGTGCGGGCCGTGGCCGGCCGCGCCACGACGGCCGAGTCCGTGCCGAGCCCGGTCTATACCATCAAGGTCGACAAGGGCGGCATTCTTTCCGACGTGGTCTGGGCCGGCGTCGTCGGCCGGTTTGACCTGACGCAGCAGCGCGAGGCCTACCTGGCCGCGAAGAACCACATCGGCGACGGCATCCTGGTCTCGCGCGTCGAACTCCAGCGCCGCGAGTTCAAGCCCGATGGCACGTGGTCCGACTGGCAGGCGGTTACGCCGGCCCTGGCGTCGGCCGCCGCCACAAAGTGGCCGAAGCTGCCCGCCAAGGCCACCGACAAGGCGATGGCGCGCGTGTGGCACGATGCCGTCAAGAGCATGCAGGCCGACATCCGCCACATGCCGTTCTATAAACTCGTGCCGGGGTCGATCGACAAGGAAAGCCAACTCGTCGAGAACGTCTTCGGCAAGGAAACCGGTACCGGTACCGAGCAACCGGACCTGACGCCGCCGAAGCCGGTAGAGACCCCCGCGACCCCCGCGGGCGAAACGCCGGCTGCGACTGCGGCCCCGGCGCCCAGCGAGACTCCCCCCGCGGCGCCGGGTAAGGAAGTATCGCCCTGGGCCGAAATCAAGGCCGCTCCGACCAAGGGCGCCGAGAAGGGGCCGGCCAAAGGCCCGGCGGCCGGCACGGGCGAGGCCGTATCGGTGCCCGCCGGCAAGGAAGCCCTGACGACCGTCTGGGCCTTCGACGCGTCGGTCGATCCCGGCAAGACCTACCAGTACCAGATGCGGGTGGCCGTGGTGAACCCCGCCTACAGTTCCGAACTCATCCAGGATGAGAAGACGCGGTGGGCGCTCGAGTTCACGGGGCCCTGGAGCCAGCCGACCCGTGAGGTCAGCATCCCCAGCCTCGTGCAGTTCTTCTTCATCGGAACGTTCCAGGACAGGGGAACGTTCCAGGACAAGGCGAACCTGGCCCTGCACCGCTGGATCCTGGGCCAGTGGGTTTCGGCCACGAGCATCCAGGCGAACCTGGGCATCCAGTTCTCAACCAAGGTTCGCAAGAAGATTACGATCCCTGGGGTCCCCACGCCCATGGAAGTGGAGGTTGACATGAGCCCGCAGGTGCTCCTGGGCGACGTCCTCAAGAACTTCCCGTATCGTCCGGAAGGCAACGCCAGACCCACCAACACCAATATCCTGGTCTTTGCCGACAGCAAGGGCCGGTTGGGCACGCGCATCGAGTGGGAAGACCGGAAGGCGTCCGCGAATTTCATCCTGAATCACCCGCCGGGAGGCGGCACTGGCCCGACTACCACTAAGCCGCCCGAGAAGCCCGTCGAGCCGCCGAAGCCCCGTCCGCCGGTGAAGCCGCCCGTGCTGCCGAGGCCTCCGATAAGGTAAGCGGAGCCAGGATATCCTCACCCTGGGGGGCCGGCCCATCGGGGCCGGAACCCGGCGCTGTAACTGTCGGATTTTGCTTGCCATACGTCGCCTTTTCGGTACAGTGCTTCCGACCGCGAGAGCGGTGCCGGGCTGTATGGAATTATCATCTATTATTCACCTTCATTGACCGGGGCGGAACAGGCAGCAGAGGTCGCAGGAGGGCCACCGAAGGGTCACGGCGTCAAGTTCCACCGAAATCTCAAGGGGTCGGGGAACCACCCGCGCCAGGGTGTCTGGCCGCGTCCGTTCGGCATTGCCCAGAGAGGGAGGACTGGCTTGAAACTCGGTAAGAAGGTAGTGATGGCGGTCGGTCTTGTGGGTCTCATCGTGGGCATGGCGGCCGCCGTGTACGCCGCCGACGCGGGTGCCACCGGCGCCAACGGGGCCACCGCCCAGCAACTCATGGACGACGCTCGTAAACTGAGCGTGGCCCACAATTACGAGGCGGCCCTGAAGAGGCTCCAGCAGGTCAATCGCGACCAGCTCGGCTTCTGGGACAAGGGCGCCTACGAGTCGCTCGTGAAGCAGACCGAAACGGCGATCGCCGGCAAGGCGGCCGATGAGAAGGCCTTCGCCGATGGCCGCGAGGCGCTCAATGCCAAGCGCTATGCCACCGCCATCGCCAAGCTTTCCCAGGCGGCCGATTCGAAGTACCTTGAGGATGAGAAGGTCGGCCCGGCGCGCAGCCTGTGCGTCCTTGCCCAGGACGGTCAGGCCAAGGCCAACGAGCAGGCCGTCGCCCTCATCCGGCAGGGCAAAGACGCCATCGCCGCCGGCAAGGTAGCCGAGGCCCGCAAGGACCTCGACCAGGTCAAGGCCTTGGACGTCAAGCTGGGTTGGCTCGACAGCGCCGCCCTGGCCGATCTCGACAAGAAGGTGGCCGAGGCCGAGAAGGCGCCCGCCAAGGCGCCGGTCGCCGTGGCCGCGAAGCCGGCCGAGGCCCCAAAGGCCGTTGCAGCCCCCAAGCCCGCCGAGAAGCCTGCTCCCGCCAAGCCGACCGGCCCGAGCGCCGGCGACATCTATGCCGATGCGCAGAAGCTCTATGACACTGGCAGGTTTGATGAGGCGCTCGCCAAGGCCAAGTCGATCAAGAAGGCCGACCTCGGCTTCTTCGTGCAGTGGGGCTATGACGGGTTCATCGCGAAGTGCGACAAGGCCATCGCCGGCCGCGCCGCCGACGAGAAGGCCCTCGCCGCGGGCAAGGCCGACCTGGCCGCCAAGAAGTACGATCTGGCCATGAAGGAACTGTCGCAGGTCGCCGGCAGTTCGTACCTGGCAAAGGACCAGGTCATCGAGGCGAAGAATCAGTTGGCGATGGCCCGCGGCGAAGTCGAAATGGCCGCCGCCGAGAAGGCTGCCGCCGATAAGAAGGCCGCCGACGAACAGGCGAAGCTTGCCGCTGCCAGGAAGGCGGAGGCCGAGAGGGCCGCTGCCCAGGCGAAGGCCGACAGGCTTGCTGCCGATAAGAAGGCCGCCGACGAACAGGCGAAGCTGGCCGCCGCCAAGAAGGCGGAGGCCGAGAAGGCCGCTGCCGATAAGGTTGCCGCCGATAAGAAGGCCGCCGACGAACAGGCGAAGCTGGCCGCCGCGAAGAGGGCGGATGCCGAGAGGGCCGCGGCCCAGGCGAAGGCCGACAAGCTTGCTGCCGATAAGAAGGCCGCCGAGGAACAGGCGAAGCTGGCCGCCGCCAAGAAGGCGGATGCCGAGAAGGCCGTGGCCGAGAAGGCTGCCGCCGAGAAGGCTGTCGCTGACAAGGCTGCCGCCGACAAGAAGGCCGCCGAAGAACAGGCGAAGCTGGCTGCTGCGAAGAAGGCGGATGCCGACAAGATGGCCGCCGAAGAACAGGCGAAGCTTGTTGCCGCCAAAAAGGCGGATGCCGAGAAGGCCGCGGCCGAGAAGGCTGCTGCCGACAAAGCCGCCGCTGACAAGCTTGCTGCCGACAAGAAGGCCGCTGACGAACAGGCCAAGCTGGCCGCCGCCAAGAAGGCGGATGCCGAGAAGGCCGTGGCCGATAAGGCGGCTGCCGACAAAGCCGCCGCTGACAAGCTTGCTGCCGACAAGAAGGCCGCTGACGAACAGGCCAAGCTGGCTGCCGCCAAGAAGGCGGAGGCCGAGAAGGCCGTGGCCGATAAGGCTGCTGCCGAGAAAGCCGCTGCCGACAAGGCTGCCCTCGACAAGCTGGCCGCCGCCAGGAAGGCGGAGCTCGACAAGGCTGCTGCCGAGAAAGCCGCTGCCGACAAGGCTGCTGCCGATAAGCTTGCCGCGGACAAGAAAGTCGCCGCCGACAAGGCCAAGGCCGATGCGCAGCAGGCCGCCCTTGCCAAGGCCGAGGCCGACAGGAAGGCCCAGCAGGCCCAGACGCTTCTGACGTCGGCCAAGAAGGACCTCGACGCCGGCAGGCTGGCCGAAGCCAGGAAGGATGTGACTGATCTCAAGGCCCTCAACGTCAAGCTTGGATTCTTCGATAACATTGCGCTGTCAGGAATCGAGAGGAAGCTGGCGGCGGCCGAGGCCGCGCCGGCGAAGGCCCCCACGGCGGTGAAAGCTCCGGCCGCGACCGTGGTATCGGCCCCCGAGGCTCCGGCCGTGGCCGCGCCGGCGGCGCCGACGGCCGTGCCGGTTGTGGCGATCCCAGTCCCGGTCGTGGCCGCGCCGGTGGCGCCGGTTGCCGTGCCGGTTGCGGCGCTCCCGGCCCCGGCCGCCCCGCAGGCGCCTGCCGTGGGCATCCTCGTCCAGGCGAAGCACGCCGAGGCGGAAGACGAAATGAAGGCGGGCGCCGAGGACCTGGCCCAGCACGAGTACCTGAAGGCCCGGATCCATTACCAGAAGGCCCTCGAACTGTGGCCGGATAACGAGAGGGCGAAGGAAGGCCTCCAGCAGGCCATGCAGCTCACGGGCGAGCGCGAAACGCCGCTCTGGAAGATCGAGAAGGAAACGCGGTCGCTCGACCGCCAGCGCATCATCGCCGACATCCAGGACCTTCTGGCCCAGGCCGAGCGGGCTGCCGCCAAGGCCGAGCGCCCCGAGGATTACAACGAGGCCCTGCGGCCGCTGGCCCAGGCCGATCGCACGATCGACGTGGCCACGGCCCTGACGGCCGAGGAGCAGGAAGCCGAACGCGAAAAGGTCCTCTCCCTCAAGAAGCAGATCACGGCGAAGAAGGCGGCCGTCGAGGCCTCGCGGGCCAAGAAGGCCGTGGCGGAAGCCAGGACCGCCGAGGAAATGCGCCGCGACCAGGACAAGCGGGACCGCGAGAACAAGGTCAGCCAGCTCTGGGAACGCGCGACCGAACTCAGGAAGTCCATGCAGTTCCAGCAGGCGATTGAGGTCCTCGATCGCCTGCTCGCCGTCGACCCGAACGACGAGCGCGCCCTCCGGTGGCGCGACGACCTGCTGTACCTCGAATCGCAGTCCGAGCAGGTCCGCATCCGCACCGAGCGTGAGGCCCAGGCCGTGGAATCGCTCGCCGACGTCGAACGTATGGCTATCCATCCAGGCGACAAGGTGAACGGCGTCGAGACTTGGCTGCGGTATCCGGCGGCCAAGGATTGGAAGAGCCTGACCGAGTTCCGCCGCGATTTCACCAAGGCCGTGACGGCCGAGCCGCGGCAGGTGTCCGAGACGCGCCGCCGCCTGAGCGAGGAAATCGATCTCGACTTCGAAAAGACCAGCCTCGATAACGTCCTTAAGTACATCAGCGACGTCCAGAAGGGCCTCAATATCGTCATCGACCCCGACATCGCGACCGGCGGCATCGACCTGTCGACCCGCGTGGTCGATCTCAAGGTCAAACGCATCAGCGTCGAGTCGGTGCTGGGCCTCATCCTGGGCGCCGACCTCGGCTACAGGGTCGAGCCGGGCTACATCCTTATCACGACCAAGGAGAAGTTGCAGCAGAACCTGCCCGTGGTCACGTATCCGGTTCAGGACCTCGTGGCCGAGATTCCGGACTTCGGCGGCGAGGCGCCGCGGTTTGAAGTCGGCACCGTGGCCCAGGCCGCAACCCAGGCCGTCGGTGGGGGCGGCGGCGGCGGCTTCGGCAACATCTTCGGCCAGCAGCAACAGAAGGCGGCCACGGGCCCCGTCGGTTGGCAGGAACTCACCGACATCATCAAGCGGACCGTCAACAACAATTCGGAGCCCAGGGTGGCCGCGTGGTCCGATGAGGGCGGCCCGTCGGCCATCGAGTACATGAACGGCCTCCTCATTGTCACGCAGACCCGCCGAGGCCACGAGAAGGTGGCCGATCTGCTGGAGCAGCTCCGGCGCGAGCGGGCTATCATGATCAGCGTCGAGGCGCGGTTCTGCACCGTGACCGATGAGTTCCTCCAGGACATCACGCTCGACGTCGACGCGGCGTTTGCCAACGGCGCCCACACCCAGGCCCAGAACTTCAACGGCTCGCCGACGCAGAACGTGGGCGCTACAACCACCGCGGCCGGATCAGTTTACAATACGCTGCCGGGCGTTCCGGCGGACGTGAATTATCCCGTCCAGACAGGTCAGCCGATCATCGTGTCCAACACGGGCTCCAACGGCATGGGCACGGCGTCGCTCTTGCCGGTGAACGGCACGGTCTTCGGTTCGAACGCGTGGACGTCTAACGCGAACCAGGGCGGCATGGTGGTCAGCGGCGTGTTCCTCGATGACATCCAGGTGGGCTTCCTGCTGCGGGCCATCCAGGCCGATGTGCGGCAGACGACCCTCCAGGCGCCGCGCGTCACGCTGTACAACGGCCAGCGGTCGTACATCAGCGTGGCCACGGTTACCACCTACATCGCCAACGTGACCCCGGTCGTGGCCGAGGCGGCCGTCGGCTGGGACCCGACCGTCGGCGCCATCCCGGTGGGCGTGACCCTCGATGTCAAGGCGACGGTTTCGGCCGACCGCCGGTACGTCCAGATGGACCTCCGGCCGCAGGTGGCCGACATTGAAGGCTTCAACCATTCGACGGTTCAGGCGGCCGTGCCTGGCGGTAGTATTGCGTCCGCCGTCATCGACCTGCCGCAGGTCCGCGTGCAGGACTTCAAGACGACCGTCAGCGTTCCCGACGGCGGCACGCTCCTCTTGGGCGGCACGCGCCAGTACCTCGAAGGCGAAGCCGAGACGGGTGTCCCGATCCTGTCGAAGATCCCGATCATCAAGCGCCTGTTCAACAACCGCGCGACCGTGCGTCGGGCCAACAACCTGCTCATCCTCATGCGGCCGAAGATCCTGATCCAGGCCGAGGAGGAGCACAAGCTCGGCTACGATAACTTCTAGCCGACGCGATCTGTACCCGAAGCGGGGAGGCCATTGCCGGCTTCCCCGCTTTTTTGTTCGCACGGCGCCGCCCCCCGGCTAGACTACCCCGCGACGGGTGGCCTGTATGTGTTTAGCGTGAGGCTCATCCGCGTGCCACGGCCGGCCTTNNGGCCGTGCGAACGGGCAGTGGCGTACCGCGCGGCGGGCTAAACACGTACGGTGGCATGCCCCCCGTGCGGAGGGTCGGCCTGTGATTCCGCTCATCCAGATGATTGTGGCGGTCGAGATGCTGCTCCTGCCCGTGTGGGTGGCGGCGGTCTCAGTCCGGCCGCGCCGCTCCGGGCTTGCGACGGATGCCGGCAGCGGCGAGTTCCGCGCGCGGTTGTCACTCGCCCTGGCGCCCGTGATCGTCCTGGCCGTTCTGCTCCTTGGGCTTGGCGCCATGGCCGAGCCCTCGGCCGTGGGCGCCGTTCTGGCGGCCCAGGCGGTGGCCGTGGGGTTTACCGTGCTCCTGACGGGCATCGCCGCCGTGCTCCACCGTTGGATGGGCTCGATTGCGGCGCAGATTGTGACGGTGCTCGTCGGCGGGCTTCTCCTCGGCGGCATCATCCTGGCGGGGCCGCTGGCCGACCTGACCACTGGCCCCACGCAGGCGATCATCGTTTGCACGGCGGTCTATGCCAACCCGCTGGTGGTGGCCGAGCGGGCGCTCGACCTCGACTGGCTCCACCAGGACCTCACGTACCGCTGGACGCCGCTGGGCGAGAGCTACGG
>PMZT01000278.1:0-22694 GCA_003170085.1 Planctomycetia bacterium
GAGACCCACCGCGCAAATGCCTACGTGCAAAGGCCCAGATGTACTACGTGCGTTTGACGATCGATTCGTAACAGTCGGCCATTGTACGCGCCATGCGCTCGACATGGAACTGTTCGAGTACCGCGCGGCGGCCGCGCTCGCCCATCGCGCGGGTCCGGTCGGTCGCGCGCAGCAACTCCTCGAGCGCCGCCGCCAGCGCCTTGGCGTCACCAGGTTCGACGAGCACGCCGCCGCCGGTTGCCTCGACGAGTTCCGGATACGCGCCCACCCGCGCCAGCACCACCGGCACGGCCGCGGCGAGCGATTCGATCACGAAGAGGCCGAACGCCTCCGGCTCGCGCGCCGGCGCCGCAACGACCGATACCGAACGCAGGAACTCCTGCCGTCCCGCGGTATCGAGTGCGGGCAGAAACTCCACGTCGGCCGCGGCGCCGCTTTCCGCCAGGCGGCGGTGAA
The DNA here is from genome assembly GCA_003170085.1 of Planctomycetia bacterium. Lineage (GTDB taxonomy): Bacteria > Planctomycetota > Phycisphaerae > FEN-1346 > FEN-1346 > FEN-1346. The sequence goes on from PMZT01000278.1 coordinate 457, forward strand.
TCCCGGCGATGAACTCCCGGTCGCCCGGCGCCTGGCTGCCGGCCACGCGCAGCCGGATGCCCGGCACGCGGCCGCCGGACCGCACCGCGAGAAACGCCTCAACCAGCGTGTCGAGTCCCTTGGCCTTGCAGAGCCGGCCCACGTACCCGATTGCGGACGGGGTCGGCGGCGCAGGGGCGGGGTCGAAGCCCGTCGGGTCGATGCCGATGTGCACGGCGCGAACGCGCTCGGGCGCCACGCCCAGCCGCTCGCGCATCACGCCTGCGTAATAGCGGCTGACGGCCACGAGGGCATCCACCTCGGCCGCCCGCTCGCGGACCGTCCGCCACGCCTCGCTTCGGCAAGGCTCGGGCAGGGCGTCGAGGAACGCGTCTTCGTCCTGGAGCACGCACACGATGGGCGCGGCGAGGGCGGCCTTGATCCGCCGCGCAAGGCCCAGCAAGAGCGCGTTCGAGAGGCAGACGACGTCGGGCCGGGCCTGCGAGGTCAGCCACGCGGTCAGCCGTTCGAGCTCCTTCACCTGGCGGCCGTTCTCGCCGCGCAGCATCGAGAGCGTGGGCTCGCCGAGGTCCTCGGGCCGGGTCATCGCCGCCCGCCGGCCCACCCAGCGCAGGAGCGGCCGCACGTCGAACAGCCGGTCGAGCCAGCGCGGCGTGCGCCGGAAGAGCGACGATTTCTGCTGCAAGTATACGTTGATGCCGCCGAAAAAGATCGGCGTGCCGGTGCTGGGGTCCGGGCCTTCGGCCGGCAGGGGCAGGTACAGCGGCACCATGAGGACGTCGTGGCCGAGGCGCCGCAGCTCGATCGTCAGGGCCTTGTCGCGCAGGCAGTTGTCGCAGTAGAAGTCGCCGCCGGCGCCGGGCACGATTTGGACGATTCGCATGGTTGCCGGCTACCGTTTGGACCCGAATGCGTACAGGAACCCGTCATCGGCCCCGACGAAGACCATGCCCGCCGCCACCGCGGGCGAGGACGCCACGGGCCGGCCGAGATCGTACGACCAGAGCAGGCGGCCGTCGGCCAGGCGCAGCAGGTAGAGCCGCCCGTCGTCGGACCCGACCACGACCTTGTCGCCGCAGACCGCGGGGCTTGAGTCCACGTGGCCGCGCGTGGCAAAGGCCCACACGCGCTTGCCGGTGGCGCGGTCCACGGCGTGGAGCATCGAATCATAGCAGCCGATGAGGACCACGCGCTCGGCCACCGCGGGCGACGAGGCGAACGGCGATTCCCCATCGCCATATTCCCATACGACCTTTGCCGAAGCCAGGTCGATGCAGAGGAACTTCCCCTCGAAGTCGGCCACGTAGGCGCGGCCGTCGGCCACCGCCGGCGACCCCGCAATGTACGCCTGGGTCTGGACGTTGGCGAGTTCCTTGCCGTCGGCGAGCGCGACCACGTGCAGCAGCGAATCGCATCCGCCGAAGATGACCTTGTCGCCCGCCAGCACGGGGCCGCCGTTGATGTAGCTGCCCACCTCGCACTTCCAGACGGCCTTGCCCGTGGCGGCGTCGATGCAGTACAAGGTCGAGTCGCGGCTGCCCGCGAGGATCCACGTGCGGCGGCCGTCGGGCGACTTCGCCCAGTTGATGCCGCCGAGGATGCTGTCGCCGGTCTCCAGCGCCCACTTCATCGTGCCGGTGGCGGCGTCGAGGGCGTACACGAAGCCGGTGTTCCCGCCGACGTACACGACGCCGTCGAGCACCAGGGGCGTGCCCTCCACGGTGTCGCCGGTCTTGAAGGACCAGAGTTTCGAGCCGTCGGCGAGGTCAACCGCGTAGACGTTGCTGTCGTTGGAGCCCACGAAAACGCGGCCCTTGCGGCCGGTCGGGTCGGCGGGGTCCAGCCAGACGGCCGGCGACGACTTGATCGCCCTGTCGGTCTCGAACTTCCACTTCAGGACGAGCTTGCTCGGCAGGCGGCCCGGGGCGACGCCCGCGAAGTCTTGCGTCCGGTGGAACATCGGCCAGGGCGCCGGCGGGCCGGAGGGGCCGCCGGATTCCTCCGACGGCTGGCGCGAACAGCCGCAAACGCCCGCCAGCAGCGCCGCTGCGATAAGCCATACGCATCTTGCGCGCAGGTGAGACATCTCGAGTTCGTTCTCCAATCCGGTGCAACCTCAAGTATAGCAGGGCGGGGCGGGTAAGTCACCGAGTGCGTGGGTTGGTCCTGCAACGCAACTCATGACTTGATGCGGTGCACGCGCTCCAGGGCCGCGACGGTGAAAATAATGGGGTAGAGCCGCTCGTAGTACCAGAGCTTGGCGAAGTAGAGGCCGAGGGGCGCGGGGTCGAACCGCCGGCCCTCGTCGGTACGCTTGATGAGCCACGCGGTGCCCCGCTCGACGGCCGTGCGGAGCGCCTGCTCCGGCGCCGGCCGCTGCGGGGGCTTGGTCTCGGCCAGGACGCGGGCCAGGACCTCCACGGCCAGTGCCGTCTCCTCGATCGACGACCGCGCCGTTGGTGCGCCGCCCCACGCGCCGTCCTCGTTCTGCGAGGTGAGGAGCCACGCGACGCCGCGGGCCAGCATCCGCGCCGCCGACGGGTTCCCGCGCTCGGCCGGCGGCAGGAGCGCCGCAAGGACGCGGGCGGTGCCGTAGGTCGGGTTCTCTTCGCGCGGGGCGAACTCGTTGCCGAACCAGAGGGGCGTCCACGTGCCCTCGGGGCTTTGCGTGTGCTCAAGGTACGCCAAGGCCCGCGCGATGGCCGCCTCGGTGCGCGGCTGCATGGCGGGCGGGAGCTCGTCCTTCCACGCCGTCCACGCCAGGAGGGCGTGGGCCGTGAGGTCGGGACTGCTGCGGTCGAATGCCAGCGCCCCCCAGCCGCGGCAGAACGTGGGGATGCCGCCGTCGCGGTTCTGAAGGTCGAGGAGCCACCCGACGCCCGCCTTAGCGCCGTCCCGCACGCGATCGTCGAGGACGCCAAGGGCCTTGAGCGCCACAAGCGCGCCGGCGGTGTCGTCGGCGTCGGGCACGCCGCCCGAGAGGTCGGTCCACGCCCACCCGCCCGGCGGGGCGTGCGTGAACGGATGTTCCGCGCGGTGCTGCTGGCCGATGAGCCAGTCGGCGATCCGCCGCCGGTCGTCGGCCGGCAGAAGCTCGGCGAAGTCCGGCGCGGCCGCCAGCGCGCCCACCGACAGCGTGGTCACCCACGTGGCCAGGTTCGTGTCGATGGGCCAACTGCCGTCGGGCAGGATCGAGGCCTCCAGGAATCCCACGCTGCGCACGGTCACGTCGTGGTCCGCCAGCCCGATCGACGCCAGGCTCATGACGACGAAACTCGTCAGCGGCGTGGCCTCGAGGAACCCGCCGCTGGGCGGCTGGGTCCCACGGAGGACCTCGATCGTCCTGGCGCGGAGCGCCCCGCGGAGCACGCGCGTGAGCGGATTTCGCGTCGGCCGAAAATGGTGCCGCGCCTGACCGATGGCAATGAGTGCCGGCAGCGCGTAGCTTACGACCGGCAGGCGCAGCCACTTCCACATCTGATGCGGACACGCCGCCAGTTCGAACGGCAGCGCGGGGACGAGCCTCCATGCGGCCGCCGCGTCGGGGCCGAGACGCCCAGCCAGGGCAAGCGTCGTGAGGATAGGCGCCGAGAACGTGCGGTCTTTGCCGTACCGCCGCGCGACGGCCTGGGCCAGGCGCTCCGGCTCGAGCCCACCGGCGTGGCGCGTGAGCCACGCTTCGGCCGCGGCGGCGGCGCGGGCGTGTGCGGCGGCGTCGCCGGGAGAAACAGCCAGCGCCGCCCACGCGAGCAGTGTTGTACTGATGTTGCTTTTCGAGAGAACCGTGTCGCCCCAGCCGCCGTCCTCGTTCTGGTTGGCAGCGAGCCAGTCGAGGCCGCGCCGGACGAGCGGGGCGAAGCGGTCGGTGGCGCGGGCCCGGTCGACGAGCGCGAGCGCAAGCGTGGCCGTGGCCGTCGAGAGCGCGCTTGAGGAAAGCTCGCCCACCCAGTGGCCCGCGGGCGTGCGGAGGTCCAGCAGTGCCCCGCGCGCCCCGCGCAGGGTCCGGTCGAGGGCGTCGGCGTCGATCGTCATGGTTGGCCGCCGAGGAGTCCGAGGGCGAGCAGTCCGTAGAATGTGTACTCGCAGTCGGGATCGGAATCGAAAGGATGTCCGCAAAAACCGCCGTCCTGGTACAGGCCGCGGACGAAATTCGCGCAGCGGTCGGCCGCGTTCCCGACGAGCGGGACGTTGGCGCACGCGAGTGCCCGCAGGGCCGTGGCGGTCGAGAGGAGGTCGGGAATGGGGATCTCCGGCGTGGCAAAGAAGCCGCCGTCCGGATGCATCCGCGCCCACAGCCACTCGGCCGCCTCCGCGGGGATGGGCTGACCCAGCTCTCGCATGAGCACGAGGGCGGCGGCCGTGGCCGGCGTCAGGCCGAGCTTCAGGCCCCGCTCGTTGGCGAAGGCGCCGTCCTCGGTCCTGAGCGACTTCACGCACCGCAGGAGGCCGTCGGGGTCCGGCACCTCGCCCACGAGGTCTTGGTACGTGCCGAGGGCGAGGAAGCAGGCGTACACGCTGCCGGTGGCGGAGCCCAGGGTGGCATGGTAACCGCCGTCGGCCGAGCGGAACGTTTCCATGCGGCCGAGGATGCCGGCGGCGATGTCCGGAGCTTCGCGCGGATCCAGGGCGATGGCCCAGCACCTGGCCAGGCACGAGAGGTGGACGAAGTCGAGCGCGCCGCCGCCGCCGAACGGCTCGACGTACCGGCGGAGCGCTTGCCGCACCGCCGGCGGGGGCGGACCGTCCTCGATCGCCATACGGGCGAGGAGGCCGAAGACGGTGTAGTAAAGGTCGCTCTTGCCGGAGCGGTCGCGGAATCCGCCGTCCGGTGCGGCCTGGGCCTGGAGGAACGCGGCGACGCGGTCCGCGGCCTCAGGCAACCGGCTCCGCGCCTGCCGCGCGATCCCAAGCATGTCCCGCGCCAGGCTCACTGGGGGATCCCCTTTGTCCGAAATCGTGGAAGATGCGGAAAACGACGCGCCGCAGGAGCGCCTTGAGGGCGGCCCCGTCGAGCGGTTCGAGTGAGCTAATACACGCATCCTTATACGTCTTAAGCAGCCGCTGGGCCTGGGCCACGACCTCCAGCCGGTCGAACGCGCCGCGGACCTGGCCGGCCACGACCGCCGGGTCGACCGTTCGGCGCCACACGGCCTCCAGCAGCCGCCGGTCCTCGCCGCGGGCCCGCGCGTACGCAAGGGCCAGGAGGATCGACGGGCGCAGGGCGGCCAGGTCGTCGGGGTCGCCGTCGCCATTCCAGTCCTTCAGGTCGTCGCGAATCTGGTAGGCGATGCCCAGGGCCTGGCTGTAGCGGTGAAGGACGTCCCAAACGCCGTCGGCGGCACCGGCGGCAATCGCCCCCAGCCGGAGGGCCACCTCGAAGGCGGGGGCGGTCTTGCGGCGGAAGATGTCGAGCACCTCGTCGGACGACAATGGCGCGGGGCGGCGCGCCCAGCAAAGCTCCGCCCCCTGGCCGATGGCCAGCTCGCGGTGCCCCCCGGCCGCCACGCGGAGCATCTCGGCCCGGCGGTCGGCCGGCGCCGCCGACTCGGCGATCATGCGATACCCTTCGCCCAGGAGGAAGTCGCCCACGTTCAGCGCCACCGGGATGCCGTACTGCTCGTGCAGGGTCTTCTCGCCATAGCGCATGGCGTCGTGGTCTTCGATGTCATCGTGGATGAGCGAGGCCTTGTGGAAGCACTCGACCGCGAGCGCGATCTTCCGGAGGTCCGCCGGCAAGGGCGCCTGCGGGTCGCTGCGCAGCGCCTGGAACACGCACGCCGCCAGGAACGGCCGCCAGCGTTTACCCGACTTGGCCAGCCACGCCCGGGCGATGCGTTCGGTCTCGCCGGTCACGGGGCCGAGTGCCGCGTCGAGGGCATCGGGGGTGAACCAGGCATCGACCTCGGTCCGCATCGCCTCGAGGTCCAGGCGCGGGGCGTCGCCGCCCGTCAACAGGATGGCGTCCCACACCCAGTCGAGATCGACGGCGGTGTTCGCGCAGCCGTTCATAAGCAGGGGGACGGCGATGCCGGGGATGGCAGCGGACTCCATGAGCGGGTAGATGGCCTCGAGGGCCGTGAGGCAACTGACGCCGATGACGGCCTCAATCCGCCGGGCCTTGATGAGCGCCATGACGGGGGCCGAACCTTCGGCCACGAGAACGGCGTAGCCGAGCCGCTCGGCCTCGGACTTGAGGTCGTAGATGGGGCAGCGGCCGCAGTCGCCGCACACCAGGCCGAACTCGTCGAGCGTGCCGGCGCACTCGCCTTCGACGCGCAGGCACTTGGGCAGGAGGAGCAGTCGCCGCTGGTACGGCACCGCGGCCACGCTGTCGCGCCACGCTTCGTTGCTGATGAGGACGGCCACGAACTTGCGGTACCGCTCGTCGGCACCGGCGAGGGCGAGAACGCGGTCGGACGAGGCGGCGAGCTCATCGACCGAGAACGGCGGCACGCTGCCCGTGGACTTCAGAAATTGGCGGACGACGGCCAGCAGCCGGTCACGCTCGGCCTTGGTCTGCGGAACGCCATTCTGGCCCGGCTTGCCTTGGGCCTGGTCCGCCGCTATGCCCCCGTGTTCTGACATGCGATGTTCCCGCGGGTGTCCTCTTCTAATGTAATCCCAGATTCCAGCTTTCAGGTTGCAGATTCCGGATTCAGACGGCACACTCACGACGCGTGCGCCGTAGGGGCGGCCCCGCCCGCCANNCGCCAGGGCACCCACATGGGGGTGCCCCTACGAAGAACAAACAGCCGGGCGCTGGGCGATTTCGCGGCGTGTCCGGGCGAAATGAGCCCGCCAAGACCGCATTTCCATTCTACCGAGCAACTGGATCGCCATGCGTTTCAGCCAGGAGACTCCGCCAGCCCTCTGATTATCCCAATATAGCCGCGGAATCCACTGGAAATTTGCCTCGTAGCACGTCGTGTACAGGTCCAGGTGCTCCGGCGTCATCGTCTTGAGGAGGAACGGGACGGACCGGCCCGAGGCGTCGCGCTTCACCGGCTCATAAAAAATCGGGAAAACCGCGGCCGGGCGGCTCGTGAGTTCGCGCACCAGCCGCAGCGTCCGCGTGACGTCGTCGGGCGTCTCGCCCGGCAGGCCCAGGATGACGCTGAAGACGGGGAAGAAGCCGGTGCGGTTCAGCCGGTCGGCGGCGCCGCGGACGAGGTCTTCCCAATTATCGGGATCGAACGGGGCGATCTTGCCCGGCCCGTTGGCGCTGACAAGGCGGCCGTTGGCGCTCTCGAGGCCCAGGTTGACCCACAGGTAACGGGTCGGGCGCTCCCACGTCAGCAACCGCCGGACCTCGCGCAACTGGTCGTCGGTAAGTTGCATGACCGACGAGACGTTGGCGTGGTCGATCTGCATGAACGCCAGGCCCCGCACTTCGCGCATGCGTTCCAGGAGGCCGCGCAGCCGCTCGAAGTTCAGGTGCCCGCCCTCCGAGCCGTAACGGAAGAAGTCCTCGCTGCTCGAGACCGCCGCGCTCACGCCGGATGTAACGTTCGTAGTCATGTCGGCCAGGATCGTTTCGGGGTCAAGGTGCTCCATTCGCCGGCCGACCATGGCGCAGAATCGGCAGCCGTTGCCACAGCCGCGCGAAAGCTCGATGACGCCCAGGACCGACGCGCCGCGGATCGGCCGCACGGCCGCCGCTGCCGTCTCGGTCGCGCGGACGACCGGCGGCACGGGCTTGCCGGCGACCAGGTCGGCGACGAGCGCCGGGCCGAGCGATTCGAAGTATCCATCGTACACCACGTCAAGGCCGTGCCGCGCCGCCTCCTCGGGAAACTCGAGCCACTGCCACGCGCCCGCCCCGCCGCCGAGGACGCGGAAGCCGTGGCGCCGCTTGGCCTCGGCGATCACGGCCATCATCCGCTCGGTCCACCGGCGGGTATAAAGCTCGCCGTTCCAGAACTGGGCGGTGGTCGTGTTGCTCATGCCGTGGCCGAGCGGGTCGCTCGAACTGACGCCGACCACCTTGGTCCACGGGCCGAGAAGTCGCGGCAGCGCCTCGGGCGTGGTGCAGACGACGTCGTTCGGGCCGAGCGGCGTGTTGGCGTGGAGTGACGACTCGACCCGCCGGAGGCCCAGCGGCGCCGCGAACGCGCGGCCGTTGGCATCGACGGGCATCGCCGGCGCGACGAAGCGCCGCATCGCCATCTCCGGAACGGCCGAGGTCTGCATGGTGCCGAAGATGCCCTCGAAGAGGACGGCGTAGCGGGCGCTCAGGGTGCGGTCGGCCACGAGAACCACGGCGGGCCGGAGCGGGTTACGCATCGGCGGCCTTCTTCCGCGCCTTGGCCAGTGCGCTGCGCCGCCGCAGGATATCGTGCAGGTCTTCTTTGCCGAGCGACGCCAGGTCGGCCTTGACGCCGGTCTCGGGCGATTCGTTCAGCCGGCCTTCCTCGCCGCTGATCGGCCCATCTTTATATTTTGCGAAAATGATGGCCGACTCCGGGCAGACCCGCGCGCACGCCGGGCACCCGGTCTTGCACTTTTCGGGCTTCACCACGCGGGGCTTCTTGTCGGCGTCGGTCTCGTACACGCCGAAGAGGCAGAACTGGACGCACTGCAGGCAGTTCTTGCAGCGATCGTAGTCGATCACGGGGAACCACGGCACCCACTCGCCGGGCATCGGCAAGCCCCCGGCACCGCCGGGGGATGATGCCGCCGGCTTCCCGCGCGCCGTAGCGCGGCTCCTTGCGCGTTCTCGCGGGGCCAGGAGGTCGGCGAGGGCCGGATGGTTGAGAATCTCCGCGACGCTTCCGCTGCGCATGTCGTGCAGGATCGCGTCTTTCGCCAGCGGCGCGTCGGCCCACGCAAACAGCCAGCGCACGGCTCGCGGATGGCAGGCGAGGATGTGGACGGCGCCGCGGGCGGCCAGCCGCTTGAGCACCGGGTCGCGCCGGGCGGCCATGCCGCAGAGGTCCGCCACGGCCTCGAACTCGGCGCCCGACCGGCTGAGCGCGTCGAGGACCGCACGGCCCGTCGCGGCTGGCACGGCTTGCGCCTGGGCACAGTGGCAGTATAGGATGTGGGCTGCGCGATTGGACACTAACGCCCCTTGTTCCGGACGGCCGTCCCCCGCATTTTCGCGGAGGGAAGTGCCGGCGTTTTTTCCGTGTTCCTTTTGTGTGGTTCCGGTTGTTTAACCCCGTGATGGACGGCTTCGGAGTGGCGTATCCTAGGGGCTGGCCGGCCCTGTGTCAATCCGCTGGCGGTCCGGCCGCGGCGCAAGTACAATCACGTGCAGTGCCGGGCGAGATGCGAGGGTGGCGGCTTCGGAGGGGTTTCGAATGACGGTGCGGCGATGGTTGGCGCAGGTCGTCGTCCTGACCGTTCTCGCGGCGTTCTGCGCTGCCGCACGGGCCGAGGCGCCCTACGATGCGAAACGCAAGGCCATGTTCGAGGCCGCGCAGGCGGCGCGTGAGGCCACGAATCCCAAGCCGCCCGCGCCAGAGCCGGCGCAGGGGCCGACTACCGCGATCCCCGACTTCGGCCGCGAGCCGTTCACCGTTTCGGCGTGGATCAAGACGAAGGCCGGCGGCACGATCTTTGCCCGCACGCCCGCCAAGGGCAACTGGGCGCCGGACGGCAAGACCTTCTTCGTCCGTGGCGGAAGGCTGTGCTACGACATCGGATGGGTCGGCGCCGTCCAGTCCCAGAGGGCGGTCAACGACGGCCAGTGGCACCACGTGGCCGTGACCGGCCCCGACACGTATGCGTTCTACATTGACGGGAAGCCCGCCGGGCAGGGCCGCCTGTCGCCTGGGCCGGATGTGCCGGGCCACGTGATTCGCATCGGGTACACGGCCGAGAATTTTCCGTCGCCGACGGCCTTCGTGGGCGCGCTCGACGAGGTGCGTCTCTGGCACAAACGCCTGTCGGCCGATGAGGTCCGGGCCGATTTTGAAAAGCCCGGCGCCGCGCCGGTGGCAGCGGAGGCCCTTGCGGCGCGGTGGACGTTCGATGGCGACGTGTCGGACGCCGCGAGCCATCACGCGGCGATGGCACTGAAGGGCAGCGGGGCCACGTTCGGCGAAGGCCGGACGGGCAAGGCCCTCGTCCTCGGCGGCGAGGCGTGGGTCGATGGCCCGGCGCTCGCCGCGTCGGCCGCGGCGGCCCCGGCCGATCTCTGGCTGAATGGGAATTTCGTGTCGCTCAGGGCGGCCGTGAAGGACCTTGCCGCCACGTATGGCGAGAAGTACCCGCGCGCCGCCGACCTTCTCGCCCGCGTCGATACGCTCGAGGAGTCGTACGGCCGGGCGACGAGCGCCGAGGCCGCCGCGAAGATCGTCGACGCACTGGCCGCGCTGCGCCAGGAGGCGCTGGTTCGCGAGAACCCGCTCCTCGATTTCGGCCGGCTGCTCTTCATCAAGCGCAAGACCTACCAATCGTCGCACTACTACACCGACTACATCGACGGCTGCAAGTTCTACGGCGGGAACCTCTGCATCCTTTCGCTCCGCGACGGCAAGGTGACGGAGGTCGTGCCGACGCTCGGCGCCGGCATCTTCGGCCGGTTCGACCTCTCGTGCGACGCCACGCGCGTGGTCTTCGATTACAAGGCCGCCGCCGGCAAGGGTTTCCGCGTTTACGAGGTCGGCGTCGACGGGACGGGCCTGCGCCAGATCACGTTCGATCCGCCCAATGAGCAGGAACTCGTGCGCAAGTATCGGACGGTGGGCACGCCCACGGGCACCCCGTACGTGAGCGGCACCGACGACATGCACCCGTGCTACCTGCCCTGCGGCGACATCGCCTTCATCACCACCCGCTGCCAGAAGGGCATTCTGTGCGACGGCCCCGACGTCCTTACGACGACCGTCCTGTATCGGATGGATAAGGACGGGAAGGCCATGCGGCCGATCTCGTTCAATACGGTGAGCGAGGCCGTGCCCTCCGTCATGCAGGACGGGCGGATCATTTACACGCGGTGGGAGTATGTCGATAAGGGCGGATCGGCCTGCAAGTGCATCTGGGCGATGAACCCCGACGGCTCGGGGTCGGTCGAGATCTACGGCAACAACATCACCCACCCGACCTCGAAACTCGACGCCCGCGACATCCCCGGCTGCGCCAACGCGATCGTTTTCACGGGCGCCCCGCACATGCCGCTGGGCGTGGGGAGCATCCTGCGGGCCGACACGATGTGCTCGCTCCGGACGCTCGAGCCCATGCAGTCGCTCACGCCCGAGATCGACACGCCCGACGAAAGCGGCTACCACCACCTGCGCGGCGGCCGGTGGGTGGGCGACCGCGTCGGCCCGCTCTTCCGCGAGCCGTACCCACTCTCGCGGAAGTACTTCCTCGTGACCTACAACCCCGACCGTCCGGCCCAGGACCCCACGGGTTACGGCCTGTATCTGCTGGACGAGTTCGGCAACCGCACGCTCATCTATAAGGATGCGGAGTCCTCGTGCTGGGAGCCGTATCCGCTGCGCCCGCGGCCGCGCCCGCCGATCATTCCGGACGGCAACGACAAGTCCGTGCCCGGCTCCGTGGGCACGCTCGTCCTCCAGGACGTGTATACGGGCCTCGTGGGCATCGAGCGCGGGCGCGTGAAATACCTGCGCGTGATGGAAGACGTGCCGCGCCCGTGGTCGGCCCGCCGCTACTGGCCCGGCGACGAGCGCAAGCAGCAGCACGTGGTGGTGAGCATGGACGGGCACCTGGCGGCCAAGGTCGTGCATGGCATCGTGCCGGTGGAGGCCGACGGCTCGGCGTACTTCCAGGTGCCGGCCGACCGCAACGTGTTCTTCCAGGCGCTCGATGAGAACTTCATGGAACTCCAGCGGATGCGCTCGTTCGTGAACCTCCGCCCCGGCGAGGTGCGCGGCTGCGTGGGTTGCCACGAGGAGAAGCGCGTGGCGCCGGTGGCCGATACGTACTCGCTGGCCCTGCGGCGCGCGCCGGACCGGCCCGCCGCGCAGCCGGGCGACACGGTGCTGCCGCGTACGATCCACTATCCGACCGACATCCAGCCCATCCTCGACAAGTACTGCGTCCGCTGCCACTCGGGGCCGGAACCGAAGGCGAAGATGGACCTCACGGGTACGATGACCGAGCAATTCTGCCGGTCGTACGAGAACCTCATCAGCCGCAAACTTGCCGGCAACGTGGTCGACGAGGTGGGGGCGAAGCACGGGAACATCGAGTCGGCCGATCCGCTCACGTATGGCTCGCCCACGAGCCGGCTCGTCGAGGTCCTGCGTAGGGGGCACAACAATGTGAAGCTTACGCGCGAGGAGTTCGTGCGCCTGGTCACGTGGATCGACGCCAACGCCCCGTACTACGGCTCGTACGACGGGCGGCGGAACGTGAAGTACAAGGACCTGCCGGACTTCCGTCCCACGCCCAAGGCCGGCCCCGAGCTCGCCGCCGGCACGCAGCCCGCGGCAGAGTTTCTGCACCCGTAACTGAGCGGGTTACGATTCCGCGCTAAAGTCTTTCTGTAAAGCGTGTCGATACTCACTGTAGACAGGTCACCCATCGATCGGACGTAAGGCCCCCTAACACGCCCTACGCCGGTCGCACCCGTGGCCGGGTAGTGCCGCCCCTTCGGCACTCCGTATAACCCGGCCGCAATCCCAGCGATGACAAAGTAACTGTTTCCACGGACGCTCGCCAAACCGGCGAGTGCAGGGCCTTTCACCATCGGCCCGCGTTGCCCGTGGTTGCCTGGGTGGGCAGAGGGGATTGAGTATGGGATGGGGCGTGCGCAGGGGTATTGGGCTGGTCGAAGTGCTCTTCGTGCTTCTCGTGGTGGGGTTGCTGGTTGCAGCGGCGATCCCGCGATTCGTGTACTCAAGCGACGCGAAGGCCGAGGAATGCCGGGCGAACGTCGCCCTCATCAATGCCAAACTTGACAATCATCTGGCGGCGCACGGGCTTAAGAAGCCCGCGGATGGGGAAGAGTTCCTGCGGTTGCTCACGACCCACAAGGACTGCTTCCCGAACGGGCTGCCGAAGTGTCCGTACGGCCGGCCGTACCAGTACGATCCGGACTCAGGGCAAGTGACCGTGCATCGGCACTGAGCCGGTATCGTGACAACGTCACATACGCGGTACGGGCGAGGGGTTTCCCGGCCGCGCATCCGAAGCGGGGTTGGCCTTTAGGGGCGGCCCCGCTTCCTTTTCTGCGCCGGCAGCGCTACTTTCCAGCCAGATATTGCGCGGTGGGTCTCCCGACCCACCGCGTCGAATGGCGCATTGGCCCCCGAAGACACGTCATGCGCGGCGGGTCTCCGTACCCGCCGCGTCGAATGGCGCATTGGCCCCCGAAGACACGTCATGCGCGGCGGGTCTCCGTACCCGCCGCGCAAAGGTGCGTTCTGTTCCAGGCCGCCCCTACGCGTGATCGAGTTCCATCACGCGCCGCCGGAAGTGCAGGTAATTCTCCAGCGACACGTCTTCGGGCACCGCGTGGTCGCAGGTGGGGATGTACCGGCCGCGCGCGACCATCGGCGGCAGAATCCGCTCGAGCATCCGGTCGATCCCCCGCGGCCCGGCCGCCAGGACGCGCTTGTCGATGCCGCCGCTGAGCATGAGATCGGGCCATCGCCGGCCCGCCTCGACCACGTCGCAATCCGACGCGACCTCCCACGGGCTCATGGCCGTGACGCCGACCTCGCGGTATACGTCCACCACCGGCAGGCAGTAGCCGTCGGTGTCGATTTCAAAGTGCAACGCCCCAGGCTGGCCCGCGCGGAGCGTCTCGAAGACCTCGCGGTAATACGGCATCAGGAACTCGCGCATCATGGCGGGCGAGATGAGCGGCCCGGACTTATAGCAGATGTCCTCGGCCAGGAAGAGCCGGAAGAACGGGCCTACGTCGCGCTGCACCCGCCCAAGGCACGTGACCATGAGGTCGCGCCACGCCCGCATCATCGAATGCACGAGGTCCGGGGCGTCGTAGAAGAGGTACAGGAGGTCGGTCGGCCCGACGAGGCTCCTCATGTACATGTACCCGCCGACGACGTTGGCGGTGTGCAGCCCCTCGCCCTGCGCCAGGCGTGCCCGGTCTCGCGCCGCCCGCTCTTCGTAGCCCGTCCACCGCGCGGGCGTGGCGGGGTCGAGGCGCGGCCGGACGTCGCGCTCCCAGTCCTGGCGCGTGGCCACGGCGTGCTTCAGGTACGTCGGCATCACCTGCTCGCGGACGCCGATGGGGTAGACCTTCACCCGCCCGACCCCGTCCTGGACGATCTCGTGCCCGTCCTCCACGCGCAGGACCTTCTCTTCGTACGCGGGCACCACCGGCGCCTCGCACCACCCGAGGTCCAGGCACTGCGGCATCCAGACCTCGGGGTCGAAGCCGAAGAATTCGCCGAACCGCGGCCCCGGCGTGCCGCCGGAGAGGACGTCGGCGGGGGCGCCTTCGCGCTCCCACCGTGCGTAAGTTTGCGGGAAATAGCCGAACGGCCGGCGGACAAGGTGGTCCACCGGGCCGCCCTCGAACATGCGGCGCATACGTTCGACAGGATCCATGCGGTCACTCCCGCGAAAGCTTCGGGCCGCTCATCCGCAATACTCTTAGAACTACAACGCTATGAATTTCAACCGACAAGCCCCACAGGGGCGCCTTTTTTAGCCCAGGGCGAAGACGAAGTCGAGCCCTGGGTAAGCGGGCGCCAAGCAGGGTCAAGCCCCGTCAGGGGCGTCTTGCCAAGCGATTGGCAACCGCACGCATCTGCCCAAGGCGCCCCGATGGGGCTTGATAGCCATATTCCTTATGCGTACCCAGGGTTCGGGCTTTGCCCATCACCCCGGGCTAAAAAAGACGCCCCTCTGGGGCTGACCGCCAATCCAGCAAGTAGCGCTGTCGTATCAGGCGAGCCTTCGAATCGCCTTGGCGGCGATGTCGGTACGCCAGTGGGCATGATGGAAGTGGATGGCATTGATCGCCTCGTACGCCCGGTCGCGGGCCTGGGTGATGTCCTGGCCGATCGCCGTCACCCCCAGCACGCGGCCGCCATCGGTGAAGATCTTGCCGCCCTCCGCCTTCGTGCCCGCGTGAAAGACGACCACGTCCTTCATGGCGCCGGCCTCGGCCAGGCCGGTGATCTCCTTGCCCTTCTCGTACTTATCGGGATATCCGCCCGAGGCCATGACGACGCACAGGGCCGGCCGCGGGTCCCACTCGAGCGTGATCTGGTCGAGCCGGTTGTCGAGGACCGCCTCGAGGACCTCCACCAGGTCGCTCTTCAGGCGCATCATGATGGGCTGGCACTCGGGGTCGCCGAAGCGGGCGTTGAACTCCAGCGTTTTCGGCCCGCCCGCCGTGACCATGACGCCCGCGTACAGGAGGCCCCGGTACGGCGCCCCCTCGGTCTTCATGCCGTGGACCATGGGCACGAGGATTTCGCGGTCGATCTGGGCCTGGATGGCGTCGGTCACGACCGGCGCGGGGCTGTAGGCGCCCATGCCGCCGGTGTTCGGCCCCTGGTCGTTGTCGAACGCGGCCTTGTGGTCCTGCGAAGATTCGAGCATGTAGATATTCGCGTCATCGACGAGCGCCAGGATCGACGCCTCCTCGCCCGTCAGCCGCTCCTCGATCACCACGGCGTCGCCGGACGGGCCGAAGGCCTTTTCCTTCATGATGATCTCGACGGCGCGGCGGGCCTCGTCCTGGGTCTTGCAGACGAAGACGCCCTTGCCGGCGGCCTCGCCCGAGGCCTTCACCACGAGCGGCTCCTCGTGGTTGTCGATGTAGTGCAGGGCCTCGGCCATCCGCGTGAACGCGCGGAACTCGGCCGTCGGCACCGCGGAGTGGCTCATCACGGCCTTCGACCACGCCTTCGAGCCCTCGACCTGTGCCGCCTCCTTTCCCGGGCCGAAGATGCGCAGGCCCGCCGCCTCGAACCGGTCGACGATGCCCGCGATGAGCGGCCGCTCGGGCCCCACCACCGTCAGGTCGATCTTCTCGGCCTTGGCGAACTTCAGGAGACCGTCGATGTCGTCCGACCCGATCGGCACGCACTGCGCCACCTGGGCGATGCCGGGGTTCCCCGGCGCCGCATACAGTTTCGTGCAGCGCGGCGACTGGGCCAGTTTCCACGCCAGGGCATGCTCGCGCCCGCCGCCGCCGATCACCAGAATCTTCATCGCTCTTCCCCTTCGCGGAATCCGTTGAGTTATTAGAACACGGATTCTAGCCGATGCCCGCGCCGCCTTCAAGCAAATGCGGGGGAGGGGGGAAACCGTTCAGCTATGGGTGCTTGCGTTCCGCAAGTCGGGTGGCATGCCCACGCCGTCCTTTGCGTGGGCATGCTGTGTGACCGGGGCAGATCATGCCCAGGCAACAGACGGCCTGGGCATGCCACCCGTCAATTCACGACTCACAGAGTACGGGAGGGGCGCGTTACGCCAGCTTCGGCAGCTCGAACTTGTCGCCGGTCTTCTCGATCCATGCGGCCAGGCGGTCTTGCAGGCCCTTGCGGGGGGCCTTGAACTTCGTGTTGTGCGCCAGGTTCGCCAGCTCGTACGGGTCCTCGTTCAGGTTGAAGAGCATCCACGGCTGGCCCTCGAAGCATACGTATTTCCACCCGTCGCGGGTCACGATGCCGCGCCACGGCCGGTCCACGCTGTCGCCGTGCCCCGTCGGGATGACCGACTGGACGAACGCCGAGTCGGGATCGTCTTTGGGCTGGCGTCCCTGGAGGAATTGGGGCGAGTAATCCGTCCCCTCCATCGACGCGGGTTTCGGCAGGCCCGCCAGGCCCAGCGTCGTCGGGGCGATGTCCACCGTGTTGATCGGCGCCGTGCTGCGGCCGCGCTTGACCTGGTACACGCTCGGCCCGCCGCTGAGGATGAACGGAATGCGCAGCGATTCCTCGTACGGGCTTGTCTTGCGGAACTGCCCGTGCGAGCCGTGCATGTCGCCGTGATCGGAGAAGAAAAGGATGTAGGTGTTCTGGGCCAGGCCCGTCTCGGCGAGCGCCTGCCGGATGCGGCCGATGTTCCAGTCGAGGTTCTCGATCATCGCGCACGCCCCGGCGTACTCGCGGCGGGCCTGGTCCACCACGCGGGCCACCGGCGGCACGTTCGGCCGCATCACGAGCTGCGCCGGGTTGTGCCGCGCCATGTACTCCGGCGGCGCTATGTATGGGTCGTGCGGCGGCTGGACCGACAGGACCGCGAAGAACGGCCTGGCGCGGCCGTCGGCCGTGTCCTTCGCCCGCGCCTTGATGTACTTGATCAGGAGGTCCGTCAGGCAGTCGGTCTCGTAGCCGGGCAGGCGGTAGTGGAATGCCTTGTCGCCCTCGCCGCCGTGGACCCAGCTATCGTATTGCGAGTTGTTGTTCTCGTAGCCGGTCCACTCGTCGAAGCCGAACCGCCGCTCCGGCGGCACGATGTGCATGGCCCCGCGGCCGTCGCGCTCGTGCCAGCCGTCCAAGTGCCACTTGCCGAAGTACCCCGTGTGATACCCGGCCTTCTTCAGCGGATCGACGATCGTGGGCGTGCCCGGCGGCAGCGGATACTCGTGCCCGGGAACGCAGTGGTGCGGGTATCGGCCCGTGAGGAGCGATCCGCGGAACGGGCAGCAGAGCGGGAACACCGAGACGGCCGACGGGAAGTGCAGCCCGTCGGTCGCGAGGCGGTCGAGATTGGGCGTCGAGAGGTTCGGGTCGCCCATGCACGAGAGGGCCTGGGCGCGGTGCTGGTCGCCGAAGAGCCAGATGATGTTCGGCCGCGCGAGAGGCTCGGCGGCGCCTGGGGCGCTCGCGCCGGGCTGCGGGGCGGGGGCCTTCTCGCCGGCCGCGCCACTCGGCGTCGCAGCCTGGGCGAGGGGTCCGAGGAGCGATGCGGCGCCGGCGACGGCACCGGCATGAAGGAACGAGCGGCGGTCCATGAGTTCCTCCTTCATAAAGGGTTGTGATGCGATAGAGTGTACGTCGGCCGGTGGCGCGTGCAAGCGGTATTCCGCGTCTCTCTCTGTTGGGGAGAGCCTACGCGCCGCGCGGGGCGGCGCCGGGTTTTCGCGAACGATCTCGGAATCCTCTGGCCCCTTGTCGGCCGCCGCGTGTTAAAATAAAAGGAGGGGACAACCGGATTGGAGGCTTCGCATGGACAAAGTCACGCAGTTCAGCATTGCCCTTGAAAACGTGCCGGGCCAGTTGGGAAGGCTTTGCCGGGTGCTGACCCAGGCCGACGTGAACATACGAGCGATTTCGATTTCCGATGCCGCGGACCTCTCGACCATCCGGCTTCTCGTGAGCAACACGACGGCGGCCAAGCGGGCGCTGCGGGAGGCCGGCATCACGTTCGTGACGCAGGAAGTGCTCCTGATTGAAGTGGAGGACAAGCCCGGTGCGCTCGAGGACGTGGCCCTCCGCCTGGGCGAGGCCGGCATCAATGTTCAATATGTCTATGGCATGGGCGACGGCGGGAAGGGCTTTGCCCGCATGGTCCTCCGCGTGAGCGACGTCGACCGGGCCAAGCAGGTCCTGGCCTGATCGCGTAAAGCCCCGCCCGGGGCCTTGGCGGCGCCGCGTAAGAGCGGCGTGCGGGCGCGTGGCGGGGCATAAGGTGCCTTTCCGCGAAAGGGGATTCTTCCCCTTCCGCGCAGTCGGCAGGGCGCGGTGCCCAGGCGGGTCGCCGCGCCCATAGTGTTTTGTGGCGCCTGGGGGGGGGGCCGGCGGGCGAAGGCCCATGAATGGGCCTGAAGACCACTGCCACGATCTGCGGCCACATCCGGGACCATAAGCCTACGGCTTTTTCCTATGATTCCTCCCTGACGCAGGTTAATACTTACGAGGTACGCAAGAGGGAGGCCCCTGGTATGCCGTCCAGGAAGATGAACATCCGGCGATATCTGGCCTCTTTGGGCGCGGGCGCCAAAGGGGCGGCGGGGGAAGGCGCGGCATCGAACGGGGCAGCACCGCCCGAGGCCGCGGCGCCGCCGGATAATGCGGAAGAGGCGACGCCGCCGGAACCGCCGCCGCAGTTCAGCAGCACAGCCTTGTGGGGGCTCCTGGGTTTTCTGTTGGCGCCGGGCTCCTGCTTGCTCGGTGACAGTTTCTGCTGTTTCGGCTGGCCGATTGGCGCGATCTGGGTAACAATCATGGGCGTTATCGCGGTGATGCAGATTCGCTACTCAGCAGGCAGACTGACCGGCCTGTGGCTGGCAATCCTCGAGGCCGTGCTCTTTCCGGTTATCGCGTTTGTATTGGCGGCGTACTCCTGTATTATGGAGTCGCTGTGCCAATAAGATCACGTTCCTTTGCCTCCCGGGTTTTTCCCGTATGATTCCCTCCCCGGCGCGGGTTAATACTTGCGAGGTTGCGGCCGGCGCTGCATTGTGATCTGCACGGCGGGTGCGGAGACCCGCCGCGCAAATGGAAACCTGATGCTGTCACACAAAAATGGAGGCCCTCGAATGTCATCCATACCGATGAACCGCAGGCGGTTTCTGGCCACGTTGGGCGCGGGGGCACTGGGCGTCTGGGGCGCAGCCAGGTTTGGGGCGTTCGGGGCGGGACCGGCGGCGGCACGGGCCGAAGGCGCGCCCGCGGCGGCCGGGCCTCGGCCGAATATCATCCTCATGATGGCCGATGACATGGGGTTCTCCGACATCGGCTGCTACGGCTCCGAGATCGCCACGCCGAACCTCGATGCGTTGGCCCAGCGCGGTATCCGGTTCACGCAGTTCTACAACACCGCCCGCTGCTGCCCCACGCGGGCGTCGCTCCTCACGGGCCTGTACCCGCACCAGGCGGGGATCGGCCACATGGTCGAGGACGAGGGGCTTCCCTCGTACCAGGGCTACCTGAACGACCGGTGCGTGACCATCGCCGAGGCCCTGCGGCAGGGCGGGTACACGACGCTCATGACGGGCAAGTGGCACGTGGGAGAGAAGCACCCGCACTGGCCGTGCGACCGCGGGTTCGACCACTTTTACGGCCTGGTCAGCGGGGCGAGCAACTATTGGCGGCTCGACCCGGGCCGCATTATGGCCCGCGACAACGAGCCGACCCAGCCCGAGGGCGAAGGGTTTTACATGACCGATGCGTTCGCGACGAACGCCATGGAGTTCCTCGACAAGTACGGCCGCGGCCCGAAGCCGTTCTTCCTGTACGTGGCGTTCACGTCGCCGCACTGGCCGCTGCACGCGTGGCCCGAGGATATCGCAAAGTATAAGGGCAAGTACATGAAAGGCTGGGATGTGCTGCGCACGGAGCGGCACCGGCGCGAGATCGAGCTGGGCGTGGTCGATGCGCGCTGGCCGCTGACGCCGCGCGACCCGGCGGCGCCGCCGTGGGAAGAGGTGAAGGAAAAGGAGGCGGCCGACCTGCGCATGGCCGTTTACGCCGCCCAGATCGACCGCATGGACCAGAACATCGGGCGGATTCTGAAGAAGCTCGACGAACTTGGCGCCGCCGAGAACACGCTGGTCCTCTTCCTGGCCGACAACGGGGCGTGCGCCGAGCAGGTCAACCGCGGCAAGGCGGGCGTGCCGCCGGGCGGGGCCGACTCGTTCATGAGCTACGGGTTGCCGTGGGCGAACGCGTCGAACACGCCGTTCCGCCTCTATAAGCACTGGGTGCACGAGGGCGGGATCGCCACGCCGCTCGTCGCGCGCTGGCCCGCGCGGATCAAGCAGGTCGGCGGGCTTACGCCCGAGATCGGCCACCTCATCGACCTCATGGCCACGTGCTGCGATGCGGCGGGCGTGGAGTACCCAAAGACGTACCAGGGCCGCGAGATCACGCCACTCGAGGGCCTCAGCCTCGTCCCCGTTTTCGAGGGCCGCCGGCGTACGCCGCACGACGCGATCTACTGGGAGCACACGGGCAACCGCGCCGTGCGCCAGGGCAAGTGGAAGCTGGTCTCGCGCCACGGCGGCGGTAACGATGCGTGGGAACTCTACGACATGGAGGCCGACCGGACGGAGCTTACGAACCTTGCCGAGAAGGAGCCGGAGCGCACGAAGCAGATGATCGCGCTCTACGACGCGTGGGCGACGCGGTGCGGCGTGCGGCCGGTGGGCCAGCCCAAGGCTGCGAAGGCCGCCAAGAACGCCAATAAGGGCAAGGCGGCGGAGCCGTAGCGGCCGTTTCGGCCGTCGCTTGCGAATCCTGCGGCGCGGCCTTACGATGGGTGTGTGAACCAGCAACGCGGACGCACCATGCGCACACTCATCGCCATTCCGGTCTACAACGAAGAGACGCACCTCGAGCAAGTGCTGGCCGAGATGGTCCGCTACTCGCCCGAGATTCTCGCCATTGACGACGGCTCCACCGACCGCAGCGCCGCGATTCTCGACGCGCACCCATTCGTCGAGGTCCACCATCACGACACGAACGAGGGCTACGGCCAGAGCCTGATCGACGCCTTCTGCATCGCGCTGCACCGGCGGTTCGACTGGGTCATCACGCTCGATGCCGACGAGCAGCACGATCCGGCGGCGATCGACATGTTCATGGCCGAGGCCGCGCGGGGCGACTGCGACGTCGTCTCCGGCTCGCGGTATCTGCCGCAGAGCCTCCAGGAAACGCCGGTGCCCGAGGAGCGGCGGAGCATCAACGTCCTCGTCTCGCAGATCCTCGCCCGCGCCACGCCGTATCGCCTGACCGACGCGTTCTGCGGCTTCAAGGCGTACCGCGTGGCGGCGCTGCGGCAACTCCGCCTGACGGAGCGCGGCTACGCGATGCCGCTGCAGTTCTGGGTGCAGGCGGCGCGGCACGGCCTGCGGGTGCGCGAGGTGCCGGTCAGGCTCGTGTATGTCGATACGACGCGGACGTTCCGCGGCGGGCTCGACGATCCGCGGGCGCGCCTGCGGCATTACCTGGACATCCTCGACCGCGAGTTGGACGAGTGGCAGTCCGGCCGCGCGCCCGAGGGGCTCGCGTGCCGCGTGACCGAGCCGCGGCGCCGCGGGGAGGGCGGGCGATGAGCAAGCACTTCGCCGGTGCGCACGGGTGGCATGCCCACGCTGTTTGCGTGGGCATGTTCTGCCCCGTTCCCACGACATGCCCACGCAACGGATGGCGTGGGCATGCCACCCNNCGCGGGGAGGGCGGGCGATGAGCCCCATCGTCCGCGAGTATTACCGCGTGCCGCGCGAGGACCGGCAGGTCTATCTGCATCCGCCCGCGGCCGAGCAGCCGGCGCTCGTGGAGCGGAACCGGCGGCTGATCGGCTCATGGAATTTCGAGTTCGCGGGGCAGCCGCTGGCGGAGTTTCGCGCCGAGGCGCGGGCCGAGATCATGGCGCTCGCCCGCCGCTACGCC
>PMZT01000278.1:22729-23576 GCA_003170085.1 Planctomycetia bacterium
CGGTGGGCGGCACGGCGCTCAACCTGACGGTCGATAATGATGAGGTGGGCGGGCAGGTCATGCGGTTCCCCGTGAGGGCCGCGCCGCGGAAGGGCGGGCCGGAGGAGGTCCGCGTGGTGGAGAAGCCCCTGGCGAAGCCGTCGCCGGGGGTTGCGTTTGAAGAGGAGCGGATTGCGAACCGTGCGAACCCGGATTGGGTCTGTGCGAATACATGGGATCTGCCGAGGCCGCTTCGGCGGGCGCTCCGCCACACACTGGATTATGTGGGTGTCGCCTGGAGCGAGGCGTCAAATCCGGGCGAGGCGATGGGGGTCGCCCGCCATCGGTTGGAAGAGTATCTTGGCCTGCGGAACCCGGAACTGCCCGTTTCGCAACTGGCCGACAGCGAGGCGTTCCGGCTTTTTCTGGCCGCGATGATCGCACGGCACGAGGAACTCTTTGCGGCCTACAACGGGTCGCTGGCCGAGTATCGCCGCGTGTATCACGAGCGAAGTGCCGCGCAGCCGATGCCCGACCTGGCCCGCGACGGGTCGCGCGTGGAGCTTCCGTTCTGGGTGTGGCGGGCGGGCGCGAAGCGGAAGCGGCAGCGTCAGCGGCAGCGGTTGTGGGTCGAGCCGACGGCGACGGGCGCGTTGGCGCTTTATGCCGATCACGATAAGATCGGCAAGACCACTTTGCGTGACACTCGCCGTCGCGGCGTAGCCGCCGCCGTCGCGGCGCAGGTTGCGCGCCTCCGCCGGGCCGGCTGGAAGATTCGCCCCAAGGCCCTGACGCTCACGCTCTTCGTGCGGCTGGCCGTCGGCGATGTGTTCATCCACGGCCTCGGCGGCGCGCTGTACGACAAGAT
>PMZT01000233.1 GCA_003170085.1 Planctomycetia bacterium
GCTGCCGGCATCAACCTGTACATCGGCCTCTGGAAAGGGCCGACCGAGGAGCAGTTAGCGGCCCTCAAGGAGGCTGGCATGCCCATCATCTGCGAGCAGAACGCGGTTGGCCTCGCGCACAAGGACGACCGCACCATCGTCGGCTGGATGCACGGCGACGAGCCCGACAACGCCCAGGAGTTGCCGGACAGGAAAAGCTACGGGCCGCCCATCCTGCCCGAGAAGATCATCGCCGACTACGAGCGGATCCGCAAAGCCGACCCGACGCGGCCGGTCATGCTCAACCTCGGCCAGGGCGTCGCGTGGGACGGATGGTTCGGGCGCGGCACCCGGACCAACCATCCCGAGGATTATGCCGAATACTGCAAGGGCGGCGACGTCATCTCTTTCGACATCTACCCCGTCGCCCACGACAAGCCGGACGTCAAGGGGAAGCTCTGGCTCGTCCCGAAGGGCATCGACCGCCTGCGCGAGTGGACGAAGGGCGAAAGGGTCGTCTGGAACTGCATCGAGTGCACGCGGATCGGGTCCGACACCAAGGCCACGCCCAAGCAGGTTCGGTGCGAGACCTGGATGTCGCTGATCCACGGCTCGCAGGGCCTGATCTATTTCGTCCACGAGTTCAGCCCGAAGTTCTGCGAGTGGGCGCTTCTCAACGACCCGGACATGCTCGCCGGCGTCACGGCCACGAACAAGCAGATCACCGAGCTCGCCCCCGCCCTCAACAGCCCGACCGTAAAGGACGGTGCGGCCGTCGCCTGCGAGAACAAAGAGGTGCCGGTGGACGCGATGGTCAAGAAGCGCGGCGGCGCGACGTACGTCTTTGCCGTCGCCATGCGGCCCGGCGCCACCAAGGCGACTTTCACGGTGGCGGGGCTCGCCGGAAAGAAAGAAATCGAGGTCCTCGGCGAGGACCGTAAGCTCGCGGCCGAGGACGGCAAGTTCACCGACGAGTTCAAGGACTGGGACGTGCACCTGTACAAGATGCCGTAGGACGGCAGCGCGGAGCGGGGAACGCGGAGTGCGGAGCGAACGGCCCGCAGCGCCACGTTAGCACTACAACGCTACAAGCTGGGCCAATGACACATGCGTAGGTTCTTCAAGAACACGCCTCGGGCATGCAGAAGCCGCAGGGTTCCCTTGCGGTGGCTGCGGGCGGCCTTGGCGTTGCGTTGTTGGGTCGTAAGCAACCGGTCGCGGATCGTCTCCGCCCGCCGGCGCGAGCAGCGTCCGCCCCGGCGCCAAGCGGGGGCCAAGAGCGCCGTCGCCGTGCGGATTTGGGGCACCGTCAGGCCCGGATTTTCCCCCCCGATGGGCCTCGTGGAATTCCGCCAGGAACAGGTGACTCACGCAACTCAAGATCAGGTGGCGCTGGATGCTCCGCCAGTGACGAACCTCGAAGTGGTCCATCCCCAGTTCGCCCTTCGAAACCTCGAACATCTGCTCGATCTTATACCGGCTGAGCGCCACCAGCAGGAGCGTCTCCGTGGCCGTCGCCTCCGGGGCGTTCGAGACGAAGTACTTGATCGTCTCAGGTTCCAGCACGTTCCGCATCACCACGAGGTGATGCGGCCGCGTCGGCAGGCCGTCTTCGTTCTTCAGCCAGACCGACAGGTGCTTGGCCTCCCAGACCTGCGGCCCCAGGGTCCCTTCCTTCACGCGATACGCCTGCCACGGGTGGGCCCGCAGGATGGGGCTGGACCGCACCAGGTCCCGCACCTCGCAGGCCGGGTTGTTCTTCACTTTCAGGCGGGGCTTGCGGGCCGCGCGGCCGTCGCGGCCATGGGCGCGATGGAGCACCTCGGGCGCCTTCGTCCAGAGCGGGAAGCTGGACGGCAGTTCCCCCACGAACGTCTGGCCGAGGGCGTCCAACGCCCGCAAAAACGGGGGTTTGCCGCCATAGTCCTCGTCGAAGGTGATCCACGCGAACCGCACCCCGTTGGCGAGCGCCCGCTCGATCTGCCCCAGGCCGATCTGCCACTTCGGGCGATACACCACGTCGTCCGGGATGCCCGCCTTGCGGCACCGCACGCGGTCCTCGTGCCACGTTTCTTTGGGCAGGTACGGCTCGCCGTCCAGGAGCGTGTGAAAACCGGGCGTGGCATAGCCCAGGTGCACGCTGACGACGCAGTTCTCGTTCTTGCCGACGGCCCCGCAATGCTGCCGCTGGACGGCGGCGGTCTTGGTGCCCTTCTTGACGTAGCTGGTCTCGTCCAGGAGGCCTACCGCCCGCGGGTCGCCGTGGCGTCGGGCGACCCGCTGCTGCAGCAGGTCGCGGACGGCGAACTCGTCCCACTTGAACTCGCCGAGAAACTCCTGAAGCGTACGCGGCGGCACCCCGGCGGCGTCGGCGATCGGCTCGACGCTCTTGCGCGGCAGCGGGCCGAGTTGCCCCTGGATATAGGTGTCCCGATGGGCGCGGGTCGGGCGCCGCCCAAAACAGCCGTCAAATTCGTGCAAGTACCGTGTCAAGGCCGGCTTGATCCTCAGAATCGTCTCGGCATCCATGGCGATGGCCTCCCGGGGACCATTCCCCGGTAGTCCCATCGGCTGGCCTCCTCATGCATCTTGAGCCTTTGTAGCGTTGTAGTGTTAATCCCACTCCCTGAAGAAATCGCCCGCGCCAACGCCTTTGACTGGGAACGCGAATTCCCCGCCGCTATGAAGGCCGGCGGGTTTGACTGCGTTATAGGCAACCCACCTTGGGGAAGTCTTATCACACAGCAGGAAAAGGAGTACCTAGGAGCCAAGTACGTCAATCGTAGAGGCGAAGCCGAGTCCCATCTTTTCTTCATCGAGCAGGCTCTAAACCTGGCAAGAAACCGCGGCCTAGTGGGTTTCATCACCCCGAACACATGGCTTTCCGTCCTCAACTCGCAGGAACTAAGGCACTACCTACTTCGGCGCGCCACGTTCGCGGAGATTGCGGAGCTTTCGAAATATATCTTTGCCGAAGCACCGGACATCGTTCCGATCCTGGTTTTCCTGGAGAATCGGCCTTGCCAATGCGGTAGTTGCCTAGTCAGAAGAAGCACCGTCATCAAGATAGACGCCTCGAACTTCGCAACAGCCATGAGATCCTGTCGGATTGACCAACAGCGATGGAACGGGGCCGTCGCCTCAACGATCAATCTTGCGTTGACAGATACGGTCCTTGATATTTTGAGGAAAGCCGCCAGAGGAAGCGTTAACCTGGGGACCGTGGCCGAAGTTGTTTACGGAATCAAGACCGGGGACAACGAGACCTTTGTCTCACACCAACATTCAGCAGTCCATACGAAGAAAGCGTTGAAGACGGGCGAGCTGGCACGATTCAGTCTGCGTTGGGCCGGCCTTTACTTGAATTGGTCGCCCAGTCTAGCGGGGTACCGCGTTAGAGATGTTGAGGTGCCCAAGATTGTCGTGCAGTATATTCGCAAGGTAAGTCTTCCTCGCCGCATTATTGCCGCTCTTGACGAAGGCGGAGAATTCTATCCGTTGAACAACTACTCTTACATCTTGGCTAGGGATGGCGGGTATTCCCTGGCATATACCCTAGCAGCCCGTTGAAAAAGTCCGTCTCCCGCGTCGTTACATATTGACATGGCCGAGGGCTGGCGCTACTCTGGCCGTGGTCAAGGAGGACGACGCGATGGCGATGGGTAAGCGGCCGGCGGAGCGGCAGGACGACTTGTGGATCGTGGCGGCGGAGTTGCCGCAGGGGCCGGGCCATCCGTTCTACCGGCGGCTGAACCAACTCCTGGCCGCGCACGGCTTCGACGCCTACGTCGAGGGGCTCTGCCGGAAGTTCTATCACGACTCGCTGGGTCGGCCGGGCATTCCGCCGGGGGTGTACTTCCGTATGCTGCTCGTCGGCTACTTCGAGGGCCTCGACTCGGAACGTGGCATCGCGTGGCGGTGCGCCGACAGCCGCACGCTGAGCCAGTTCCTGGGCTACGGCCTGACGGACACGACGCCGGACCATTCGAGCCTCTCGGTGATCCGGAACCGGATCGACCTGGAGACGCACGAAGAGGTGTTCGCCTGGGTGCTGAAGTTGCTGGCGGCGGAGGGCCTTCTGAAGGGCAAGACCGTGGGCATCGACGCGACGACGCTGGAGGCCAACGCGGCGATGCGGTCGATCGTGCGGAAGGACACGGGGGAGAGTTACCAGGAGTTCCTGACGCAACTCGCCCAGGCGAGCGGCATCGCGACGCCGACGCGGGAAGACCTGGCGAAACTGGACCGGAAGCGTAAGAACAAAGCCTCGAACGACGACTGGGAGAACCCGCACGATCCGGACGCGAAGATTGCGAAGATGAAGGACGGGCGGACGCATCTGGCGCACAAGGCCGAGCACGCGGTGGACATGGACAGCCAGGCGATTGTGGCGGTGACACTGCAGCCGGCCGACCGGGGCGACACGACGAGCCTTGCGGACACGGTGGAAGCGGCGGTGGCGAACCTGTTGGACGTACAGATCGACCCGGCCACGAAGAAGTGTGTACACCCGGTGGCGATGGAGGAAGCGGTGGCCGACAAGGGCTACCACAGCAACGCGACGATGACGGCACTGGCGGGGATGGAGATCCGGAGTTACGTCAGCGAGCCGGACCGTGGCGAGCGGGCCTGGGAAGGCCAGGCCGAGGCGCAGCAGGCGGTGTACGCGAACCGGCGGCGGATTCGGGGGAAGCGCGGCAAGGCGCTGATGCGTCGTCGCGGCGAGGTGATCGAGCGCAGCTTCGCCCACTGTTACGAGACGGGCGGGATGCGCCGGACGCACCTGCGAGGCCATGGCAATATCCTGAAACGATTGCTCGTGCACGTGGCCGGGTTCAACCTGGGTCTGGTGATGCGCGCGTTGGTGGGGATCGGCAAGCCGCGGCGGCTGCAGGACGGCTTGGCAAACGGCGTTCCTGGCCTTTTCGCCGCCATCATGGCTTGTCTGGGTTCGTTCTGGCAGCGGTGGGGCCTTCCCGGGCGCCTTCGGACCGTGCCGGCGCCCGCCATGCCGCTCCCAGCGGCGGCGTGAGCATCAACGGCAGAACAACGACTTTTTCAACGGGCTGCTAAGGGCAGTCGGTGCCTTGGAGGTCCAGTTCCCGGCCAAATCCCACGATCCCGGATCGCCGGCCGCCCTGCTCCAGGAAGTGGGCGAATTGTCGAGGGGAACGACAGCCGTGTAGTTGACGGTCAGTTGCCCGGAGTTGTCGCCATACTGCCCGGGGGAGCTATGGAAGTTCATACTGTCGGCAAACCCCAGGTACAGCCGCGTGGCGCCTTGAGGGACATAGAACTGTTGGACGGCGCCGCTGCCATGCCCCGTCAGTCCGTCCCCAATATAAAAGGTCTGATCGAGGAGGGGCGAGAGCGATGCGAACGAAGTGGACGCATCGGTGAAGGACAGCCGCGCGGGCGCGGGGTCGGCCGGCGTGGCGTCGGTCAAGAAGACCCCCGTCAGGAACATGATCCGCTGAGAATGGGCAATGCCCGAGATGCCGCCGTAGGAGGAGATGTCCGTCGACCCATAGCCGGAGGTAGACCCTTCCGCGCCGTTTGAGGGCCATCCTGGGTCCCAGATGACACTCCCGGTGATGCTGTCGAACTGGATGTAACTGGCGTCGGCGGGCAACGTAATCAGGATGGGCAACGTCCCGGCTCCGCCGCTGTCCGGGGCAGGCGGCGTGCCGTGCCCGGCCCCGAAGATATTGGCCGTGCCGGGTACCGTGATGGTGCTGGCAAGGGCGCCTGAGACCAGACCGGCGGCAGGCAGAAGCACCATGAACCCAAGGGCGAGAATGCGGCGAATAAGGTTCATATGCGGCTCATTCGTTGTGTTGAGATGGGGGGCGCCTCGAGGAAGCCTTCGGGAATCGATGTACTGTCGCTCCCGCGAACTCGGCGGCGGCCCAGGAAAAGGAGGAGACCGGCGCTGGAAATACTGGCCGCATGCATGACGTGCCCCCCCATCGCTCATGGGAAATATAGCACACAATGCGGCAGAAGGCAAATAATTGCTTTCGTGCATATTAGGCGACACCCACAGTCGGATTATGGGTGATCGCTGTAACCCCCTCCTCATCTGCAGAAGCCCATCGCCGTGGAACCTGCCCGTCAGTCTTCTGGGGGAGAATCCGCCTCTGTAAAGATCCGCCCCGGCGATGGCGGAAGTCCGAGCGCCTTCGAGGGCCGGACGGTCTATGGGTCAGCAGAAAACCTATTCTCACGAGGGCTTGCCAGGCCGCCATAAAAGGCAAAGGAGAGTCGGGTTCTCGCAATGGGACGCTCGCGCGGGCAAACGGCATGCCAATCAGCGGGGTGGTATTATAGTGATCGGTCAGCCGCGCCGCATTACAGTTGGCGGCAGAAACTCCTTGCCGGACGGCATAGCGGGAGATATAGTTAATGGCTCGGTTGCGGACACGGGACACTGGGACTCTCAGGAGGGAGCACGAGACGACATGCTGAAGATCCGGTCGCGGGGAAATGAGACGGTCGAACAGATGCTGAAGCGGTTCAAGAAGCTCTGTGAGAAGGAAGGTCTCACGAAAGAAATCAAGAGGAATAGCTACTACGAGAAGCCTTCGGAGCGTAAGCGTCGGCAGTTGCGCAAGGCCGTCCGCCAGACAATCCGCAAGCAGCGCTTCGGCACCAAGTAGCCGCTACGCCCCTGGCCGCAGGCGTCTGGCTGGGGCCC
>PMZT01000280.1 GCA_003170085.1 Planctomycetia bacterium
CCTCATTGTAAAGGCTCACGCGCTCGCCGATGGCTCGCGGCCGTGGTGCTTCGTAGGGGCGGCCCCATGTGGCCGCCCGCCGTGCTGCCGTTATTTCAACGTCGAGAGATAAATCGCCAGGTTCGTGGCGACGGCGGCGGCGTCCTCGTGCTTATAGCCCTTGCAGTTGTAGGAATCGTACCCGATCGAGCTGAACGTGACGTCCAGCGGCGAATACACGCCGATCATCTTCTCGCCGGCGTAAATGCCGTAGTACTCGGCGCACGGCCGGCTCAGCCGGGCGATGCGGAGCGAGTACCGGAACTCCAGGCCGGCCGCGAGGTTGTACCCCGTTGCCGATTCCATGTTGCCCGTCATGAGGGGCGCCGTGTTCGGCAGGAGTTTCATCGTCCAGCCCAGCTCGGTGAGGATCGGCCGCAAGGCCTGGTCGAACAGCGAGCTTCCGCCGGCGTCCTCGATCCACAGGAAGCCGCCCTTCTCCACAAACGACTTCAGCGCGGTCTTCTCTTCCGGCTTCAGGCCGATGGCGCCCGACCCGGCCAGGTACGCCACGTCATAGCCGCTCAGTTCGGTGGGAGCCACGCCGCCGCCCGTGTTGAACGGCACCGCCTTGGGCTCGTTCACGTCGAGCGTGATACCGGCCTTGCTCTTAATGTGCTCGGCCAGGTGCCGCAGGCCGCCGTAGTTGGTGTTGACTTCCCAGTTGCCGGCGTATTTGACGCGGGCGACCTTGATCGTGGTCTTGGGGCCGGCCTTGACCGGCTGCGCGAAGCGGTTGGTCGAGGGCGGCAGATGGTCGGAGAGCTTGGCGCGCAGGGGGCTGTGGTCCGAGGCGTACGTCATCAGGTTCATGCCCCACTGGAAGATGTATTCCCTGGCCGCGACGGCCTTGGTCTGCCAGGTGCAGGAGATGTCGTCGCCGGCGTAAAAGACGAACGTCCGCATCCCGTCGTCGATGCCGAAGATCTCGGGCCGCTGCTTCAGGGGCGTCGTGTCGTTGAACGACCCGTGCTCCGACGCGAGCGGCTTCAGCGGCCACTCGGGCCAGACTTCCTTGGCGAAGTCGGTGAACCACTTTTTGACGGCGGCGTTGCCGCAGGAGGCCTCGAAGAGGATCGTGCCGCCGGTGTCGGTGAACTGGCGGAGTTTCTTCTTGTCGGCGTCGCTGAAGTTCGGCGCCGACTCGGCGCTGATGTACAGGATCGGGGCGTCGTGCAGCTCTTCCAGCGGCGCCTGGAGGTCCGTGATCTGCCACTGGAAGGGCAGCTCCTTCTTCTTCTCGATGTACGACGTCAGGTTGGCGATGTCGCGGCGATGGTTATTCCACTCGCCGGCCTTGCCGTTGGCGTCGTTGAACCTGAGCTTGTTGAAGATGATCGATGCGCGGCCCTTGTACAAGAAGAGCAGGGAGAAGCAGGTGTTCGATATCTCGCCCCAGTGATCGCCCTCGCGCTTGCCGAGGACGTAATGGGCGCCTTCCTTGTACCAGTTATGGTTGCCGAAGTACTTGTACCCGGCGGCCATGCCCACGCGCTCCAGGCAGTACATCCAGTACAGGTCCTTGCCGTTGCCGGGGGTGCCGGTGGAATTCGGGTTCGTGGTCGTGAAGTTCTTGGAGAACCAACCGAGGGCGCGGTCGATGGCCTTCTCGGTTTCCGCTTCTCGCGCGCCGCTCTGGCCGTTGCGGCAGGGACAGCCGCTCGCGGGTTCGAGCACGTCGGTGATGATGAAGAGCGAGGCGAGGCCGGCGGCGGTCATCGAGCCGTAGGACTGCCCCTTCTGATAGTGCCAGCCGCCGTCCGCGTTCTGGCTTCCCAGGTACAGCGCCCGGGCTTTCACGAGGCACTGGCTCGGAAACTCGATGCCCACCAGGTTCGCCTCGCGGAAGGCCAGGATGGGCCACTGCGTGACGGAGAAGTCGTAATCGGTGGCATTCAACTTATAGCGCCAGCCGCCGTTGCCGGCCTGGCCCATGACGAGCCGCATGACGTCTTCCGTCATCTTCTGCCGCACGGCGGTCCGTTTATCGCCCAGCAGCTTGTTGTGGACGTACGAGAAGCCCATGATGCGGATGGGCACGGCATAGCCCTGGCGCTGCCCGAAGCCGGTGTCGGCGTTGAGGTTCAGCAGGTAGTCGAGGCCCTTCTCCATGTACGGCTTGTTGGGGTGTTCGCCCATGTAGGCCAGCGTCATGAACACGAGGGCGGGCACGCCGCCGGCTCCCGACTCGCCGCCGGCGCCCTTGAAGGCCCCGTTGTCCTGGGCCTGGCCGATGAGATAGGCGCGGCCCTTCTCGATGGCGTCGCGGACCTGCGCGTCGGTCACCGTCGCGCCGCCGGTATCCTTGGGCTCGTCAGCCTTCGGTGCAGCCGGGGGAGGGGCCTTGGGGGCGCCCTTCGCCGGAGCCTTAGCCGCCGCCAGGGCCGAGTCGAAGACCCGCCGTGGCGGGCCGCCGACCGCGACGGCCATAGCTATAACGATCAATAGAACCGCGAAACACCACTTCTTCATCCGCCGCTCCTTGCGTAGTCAGCCCCGGCCTCCCGGGCATCTTCAGTTACACCCGTTCCGTGGGCACGTCACTCGCCCTGCGCCGAGGGGCAATGTCATCCGCGCAACCGGCGCATTACCATCGCCCCCCGCCGGTTCTCGCTCATTCGGCCGCGGTGCGATCCGTGAGGTAGAGCATAATGTTGGTGGCCACGGCCAGGGCATCTTCTCGCTGATATCCCTTGACACCGTATGCCTGATAGCCCGTTGTCGAGAACATCACGTCCAGCGGGCTGTAAACGCCCACCAGCTTGCCGTCCTGGTATATTCCGATCAGGTCGGCAAACGGCCGCCCCGCGCGCGAGATCCTGATCGTGCGACTGAACAGCACGTTCTGCGACAGGTTGTATCCCACCGCCTTCTTGAAGGCGCCGGCCAAAATCGCGTGATCCTTGGCCAGCGGCTTCAGTTGCCAGCCCATGTCGGCGGCCAGCTTCTGGACGGCCGGCTCGGCGATAGCGGCCCCGCCGGCGGCATCGATCCAGAGGAACCCGCCTTTGCCCAGGTACTCCTTCAGGCCGGCGGTCGCCGTGGCGACCGGCAGGGCCCCCGTGCAGACCAAGTATACAACATCCCGGTCGCCCAGGTCGGCTACGGCGACGCCATTTTCCTCCGGCTTGAGGGTTACCCCGGCCTTCTGCTGGAGATACGAGGCCAGGCCCTCGAATTCCTGGTAATTCCGGCCGGTCCTCCAGCCGGTGCCCTCGTACTTCAGCCGCGCCAGACGCAGGGTCGTCTTTTCGCCCGCCTTGACGGGTCCGTTGTAGCGGTCCGTCTTAAGGGCCTCGCGGCTGGCGAGCTTCGAGCGCAGCGGGCTCTTATCGGTGGCATAGGTGAACAGGTTAAGCCCCCACTTGAACACGTAATCCTTGCCTGCCACGGCCCGCGTTTGCCAGGCGCACGAGATATCGTCGTTGGCGTAGAAAAGGAAGGTGCGCACCCCATCGTCGATGCCAAAGATTTCGGGCCGCTGCTTCAGCGGGTTCGGATCGTTGAACGACCCATGCTCCGCCGGAAGCGGCTTCAGCGGCCACTCGGGCCACAGCTCCTTGACGAAGTCTGCGAACCACTTGCGCACCGCCGGGTTTCCGCACGAGGCCTCGAAGAGAATCGTGCCGCCGGTGTCGGTAAACGCCCGGAGCTTCTTTTTCTCGTCGTCGGTGAAGGTGGGCGGCGTCTCGGCGGTGATGTACAGGACCGGCGCGTCGTGCAACTCCTCCACGGGGAACTTCAGGTTCGTGATCTGCCAGTGGAACATCTGCTCCTTGTTCTTTTCGATGTAGGCCG
Organism: Planctomycetia bacterium; assembly: GCA_003170085.1. Lineage (GTDB taxonomy): Bacteria > Planctomycetota > Phycisphaerae > FEN-1346 > FEN-1346 > FEN-1346. The sequence goes on from PMZT01000280.1 coordinate 3,838, forward strand.
TCAGGTGCGCGACGTCGCGCCGGTGGTTGTTCCAATCGCCCTTGAACTCCAGCTTGTTGAAGAGGACCGGGGCGCGGCCCTTGTAAAGGAAGAGCAGCGAGAAGCAGGTCTCGGGGATGTCGCCCCAGGAACCGTCCGGCGCCTGGTTCTTCAGCAGCCACTCGGCGCCCTCTTTGTACCAGTTGTGGTCGCCAAAATACTTGTACCCCGCGGCAATGCCCACGCGCTCCACGCCATACAGCCAGTAATGGCGATGCCAGCCGTCGCCGTCGGGTGCCTTGGGGTTTCCGTCGGGCTTGAAGTTCTTCGAGAGCCACGCCAGGGCAAGCTCCTCCAGGCGGTCGACGTCGCCGCCGCGCGTCTTGTTCGACACCGTGCCGCGGCACGGGCACCCGCTGTTCAGGTCCAGGTTGTCGCCCGTGATGAAGATCGAGGCCAGGCCGGCCGCCGTCATCGACCCGTAGCCCGGTACGGTGCCGCCGATGTGGGCGTTGCCGGGGTCGCCATAGTTCCAGGAGCCGTCGGCCTGCTTCTTCTCGGTATACAGCCGCTGGGTTCGCTGCCACACGGCGTCGGGGATCTCGATGCCGGCCAGTGCGGCCTCGCGCAGGGCCAGGATGGCCATTTGCGTGTTGGAGAAGTCGAACCGCTGGCCCTGGGGCATCTTGTAATCCCAGCCGCCGCCGGGCAACTGGGCGGTGCACAGCCACAACGTGTCGGCCTTGAGGGCGTTGTGGACTTGGTCCTTCTTGGCCCCGCTCAGGTCCCGCCAGGCATACGCGTACGCCATGGCCCGCATGGCGACGGCGTACGTGTAATCCAGATTGCGGTTCATAACGGCGTCGAGGCCCTTGGTAATGTGCTCGCGGTTGGTGTGCTCGCCCGTGTACAGCAGGGTGAACAGGGCCATTTCGGTATTGCCGTAAGGCGCGGTTGCAGCGTAGGGCGTCGTTTCCGGCCACTTCCCGTCGGCCCCCTGACGACCGATGAGGTTCTCCTTGGCCTTGTCGATAGCCTTGACGACCTCTTCATCCGTCAGGCCGAGGGCGCTCCGGGGCACGGCCAGGGTGAGGAGAAAGGCGACCGCCAACAGCGCATAAAGGCCTCGGCGCATAACACACCCGCTCTCCAAACTGACCCCTGAGCCCTTTACGCGATTACCCCACCCCTACTTATACGTCCTGGCTGGCGCCGTGTCACGAAAAAGTCGGCCCCGGCCGCGCGCTCGCGCTTGCCGCTTGCCGAAAATGGGCTTGCTTTGCCAGGATTAGGGGATATACTGCTGAAGTCTCGAAAGGACCGAAGCGGAGGAGTATTACTATGGCACATAAAAAGGGACAAGGCTCGAGCCGAAACGGGCGGGATTCTAATCCTCAGTTCCGCGGCGTCAAGGTCTATGGCGGCGAGGCCGTCCAGACCGGCAGCATTATCATCCGGCAGTGCGGCACGAAGTTCATGGCCGGCCGCAACGTGGGCATGGGCCGCGATTGCACGCTGTTTGCCCTGGCCGAGGGCAAGGTCCACTTCCACGGCCGCAAGGTCAGCGTCCTTCAGAGCTAGCATTCCGTAAACTCAAGCGTAACCACAAGAGCGGTCCGGGGCTGCGGCCTCGGGCCGCTTACTTTGTTCAGGGAAGAAGGGCCGTGCCACCCATCCTGCACACCACCCCGCGCTCAAACCCACGCCACAAACCGCGGCCAAACCCTCCTTCGCGTACGCCGGGGCCTCGGACTTGTTAGTTGCCCCGCAACCTGCTACTCTTATGCCATGTTCATCGACGAAGCTGAAATCGTTGTGAAGGCCGGCGACGGCGGCAACGGCGCCGTCATGTTCCGGCGCGAGTCCGGCGTGCCGCGCGGCGGGCCTAACGGCGGCGACGGCGGCGATGGCGGCGACATCATCCTTTGTGCCAGGCCCGGCCTCGATACGCTCCTCGACGTGCGCGGCCGCCACCACTGGTACGCCGAGAACGGCGACTGCGGGCACACCAAGGACATGGCGGGCGCCGCCGGCGCCGATCTCGTTATCGACCTCCCGCCCGGCACGCTCATCTACGATAAGGAGACCGGCGTTCTCCTCAAGGACCTCAACGAACCGGGCATGCGGGTCGTGATTGCGCGGGGCGGCAAGGGAGGGCGCGGCAACGCCCGTTTCGCCTCCGCGACCAACCAGACGCCCCGCACCGCGGAGGCCGGTCAACTGGGCCTGCAGCGCCGCCTCAGGCTTGAACTCAAGCTCATCGCCGATGTCGGCCTCGTCGGCCTTCCGAACGCCGGCAAGAGTACGCTGCTGTCGCGCCTGTCGGCGGCGCACCCGAAGATCGCCTCTTACCCGTTCACGACGCTCGAGCCGAACCTCGGCATCGTCGTGGCCGGGGTGGAACACCGTTTCGTCATGGCCGACCTGCCGGGCCTGATCGAGGGCGCCCATCGCGGCATCGGCCTGGGCGACGAGTTCCTGCGGCACGTCGAGCGCACGCGCGTCCTCGTGCACCTCGTGGAGATCGAGCCGCACAAGCACGAGACGCCGGCCGATGCCTACCGGGCGATCCGGGCCGAGATTGCCGCCTACAGCCGCGAGTTCTCCGAGAAGCCCGAACTCGTTGTCCTCACGAAGGCCGACCTCCTGCCGGGCGACGATACCTTGCAGCGGAAATTCTCGAAGGCGATCCGTAAGCCCGTCATTGCGATCTCGAGTGCCACCGGCACAGGGCTCGCCAAACTCGTCAAGGCCATTCTCGACGTGCTTGAGGAACTCGAGTTGAAGCAGGCCGCCGAGGAACATGCAGCCGCCGAACTCCACCACGTGCCGCCGCACCTCCGGCCGGAACTGGCCCCGGCGCCCGCCGCGCCTCCGCCGCCGGAACTTTCCCCGCTGCCCGCGCCGCGGAGCCGGAGGAAGGCGGAGCCGGCCGCCCCCAAGAAGGGCATGACGAGGCAGCAGCGGCTGCAACTGAGCTCCGGCCCGCGAAAGATCCGGCGCCTCCTGGCCCGCAAGTTGAAGCCCGTGACGACGCGCAAGAAAAAGCGCCGCAAATCCGAGGACGACGGATGAACCCGGTGCTGGCCATCCTGCTCGGCAACACGACGGCTGCCCTGTCGCTCGTGAGAAGTCGGACGCCGGGCCGCGTGCGCCGCGTGCCGGTCGCTCACCTGGAACGGTTGCGGCCGTACCTGGCGGCGGCCCGTCACGGCCGCGTCTCGCCCCTGATCATCGTGGGTTCGGTCAACCCGCCCGCGCTTGAGCGGCTGCGCAAGCTCCTCGACGACATGGCCTACGCGCGGCCCCTCGTGGCCCGCGAGGATTTCTCCATTCCGATCGAGACGAGTGTCGACCGGCCCGAGCGCGTGGGCGTCGACCGCCTGCTGGGTGCCGTGGCCGCCCGCGAGCGCGCCCGCGGCGCGTGCATCGTGGTCGATTGCGGCACGGCCATCACGGTGAACTCGGTCAACGCCCGCGGGGTCTTCCTGGGCGGCGCGATCTTCCCCGGCCTGTCGATGATGGCCGAGGCCCTTGCCGAGGGCACGGCCCAGTTGCCGCACGTGGTCCCCGCCGGGCGGGTGCCGGTGATCGGCCGCAGCACCGAGGGGGCGATGATCGCGGGCGTCCTGAGCGGTGCCGCCGGCGCGGTCACGAACCTCATCGCGCAGGCCCGTAAGGTCGTCGGAGATCGCGCGCACGTCTTCCTGAGCGGGGGCGACGCGAAGCGCCTGGCCGGCCTCCTGCCGCGCGATTGCTGCGACATCGCTGCGAACCTGGTCCTCGAAGGCCTCATCCTCGCCTATCGCGGGTGGCACAAGCAATGAGCGGATGCGCTGCGTCGGCGTTTGCCGTGCTGACGCCGCCGGGCCGCGGCGGCATCGCGGTCATCCGCTGCATCGGTCCGGCCGCTGCGGCCGCGGTGGCCCAAAGTTTTTGCCTGGTCCGGGCATCGCGCGACCGCGGGGTCGCGGGTGGCCCCGCGCCTCCCGCGAGCGCTTCCTCCGGCGTGAGCACTTCCGAGTTGCCCCCGGTCGGTGCGCTCGTATATGGCCATATCATCGATGCCGAGGGCCGGCCGCTCGACGAGGTGATCCTGCACCGCGCCGGCGCCGAGGCTTTCGAGATCAACTGTCATGGCGGCGTGGCGGCCGTGAAGGCCGTGTGCGAGCGGCTGGAATCGCTCGGCCTCGAAGCCGTGGACGCTGATCGCCTGCTGGAGCTCGAAGGTGCGACCCCGATCGTTCGCGATGCCCGCCACATGCTCCGCGAGGCCACGACACCGTGGGCGGCGCGCCTCGTGCTCGATCAACTCAACGGTGCCCTGGGCGAGGCGCTCCGCGGCACCTGCGACGCCCTCGCCGCCGGCCGTAGCGCCGAGGCCGCGGCGGCGATCGAGAGGCTTCTTGAGCGCTGGCGCACCGCCGGCCGCTTTGTTGCCGATCCGCCGCGCATCGTCATCGCCGGCCGGCCGAATTCCGGCAAGAGCACGCTCTTCAATCGCCTCGTTGGGGCCGAGCGGGCGCTCACGTCGCCGGCGCCGGGCACCACGCGGGATTACGTCGAGGCCGCGGCCGCGCTCGACGGCGTGCCGGTGGTCCTTGTCGACACGGCGGGCCTGCGGCAGGCCGAGGAGGCGCTCGAACGCGACGGCGTCGCACGGGCCGAGCGCGAGGCCGCCCGCGCCTCGATCGTGATCTACGTGATCGACGTCGGCGCCGGGCCAACGCCCGAGGATGTCGCCACGCTTCGACTGCTGGGTGACCGCGCGGTGGCCGTCATGAACAAGGTGGGCGCAGCCGAGGCGGCCCGCGATGTGAAGGCCAGTGCAGGCCGGGCCGGCGAACCGGCCGCGGCAATTCCTATCTCCGCCTTGACCGGCGACGGCGTCGACGGGCTGCGGGCGGCGATCTTGGACCGCCTTGGCTACCGCGCCCCAGCCCTGGGCGAGGCCGTGCCGTTTACCGCCGGGCAGGCCGAGACCCTGCGACAGGCGCGAGACGCCCTTGTGGGTGGTAACGCCCTCGATGCGCGGCGGCGCCTGCGAGAAATTCTCGGGGCATAGAAAAGCCAGAGCGCGCTCGGGGCTGTATGGCCGGACACGGCGGGCGG
>PMZT01000011.1 GCA_003170085.1 Planctomycetia bacterium
GGCCTCGACGAGGCCGGCCCGCGACGTCTCCTCGCCCCAGAAGTGCCGCCACAGGGCCACGGGCAGGCGGTCGACCGGCCGGCCGGCGATGACGGCGGCAAGGCGCTCGCGTTTCGTCATGGCTGAAGGCATGGAGTCCCCTCGGTGATGATAACCTACCCTTGATGGTAATTCACCACATGGCACCGGGTCAAGGACTTCATGCGAAACGCGACCCCTGAGTTGCGGGTGCAGAAGCTTAACCGCGGGTGGCAGCCGCCGCGGNNCATCGCCCGCCGCGGCGGGCAACCCCCGCAAATGGCATAGTGCAATCGCGGTTGCAGTTGGTTGACGCCCGCCCCCAACTGGTTTAGAATCGAGGCTCAACTTTACAAAAGGAGTGCACTCATGACGAACGTTCCGCCCTTTCCGCCGACCGAGCCGTCATCGGGTTCGCCTTCCGCGGCATCACCCGTTCCGCCGGCTGGGCCGGCGCCGGTGGTCCGGCCCGCTCCGGCCCCCTGGCCGCCCGCGCCGGCGCCACGGCGCCGTTGGGGCCCCGTGCGGATTCTGCTGGTGGTGCTCTTCGTGCTCTCGCTCGTCGGCAACGGCGTGCTCCTCGTGACGCTGGCCGGCATGCTGGCGGTGATCCAAGGTGGCGGCCTCGAGGAGTCGTTCCTCGAGAAGACGATTGAGAAAGGGCCTTCGTCCGCCCAGATCGCCGTCATACGCGTCGAGGGCATCATCGACGAGGCGATGGAGCCCGGCGTCCGCGGCGCGCTGGAGCGGGCCGCCCACGACGCGTCGGTCAAGGCCGTCATCATCCGCATCGATTCGCCCGGCGGGGGGCTTACCGCCAGCGACATGATCCACAACGACATCCGCACGATCCTGAAGGGCAAGCCCGTGATCGCCGCGATGGACGGCGTGGCGGCCTCGGGCGGATACTACATCGCGTGCGCCGCCCCCGAAATCGTGGCCCAGCAGACGACCATCACCGGCTCGATCGGCGTGATCGGGCAATTCTTCTTCCTGTCGGGGCTTCTGAAGGACAAACTGGGCGTCGTGCCCGTTACGCTGAAGATGGGCGCCCAGAAGGACTGGCCGAACATGTTCGCCCCCGACATGACCCCTGAGCAGGCCGATTACCTGATGACGACTCTTCTCCAGCCCGGGTACGACCGGTTCGTCGACGTCGTGGCCGAATCGCGCAAGATGCCGCGCGACGAGGTGCTGAAGCTCGCGACCGGGCGCGTCTTCATGGCCAAGGAGGCGAAGGAGGTCAAGCTCATCGACGAGATCGGCTATTTCGATAAGGCGATTGAGATGGCCAAGAAAAAGGCCGGCCTCAGCAAGGCCCGCGTGGTCGAGTACGTCCAGCCGTTCCGGCTGCTGGACCTCTTGGGCGTCCAGTCGAAGGCGAAGTCGAGCCTCCTGATGGACCTGAGGCCCGAGCGCCTTGCCGCCCTCGCCAGCCCCCGGATCATGTACCTGTGGACGGGAAACTGAGGAGGACGGTTAATACGACAGCGCAAATTTGCTCATTGCGCGGCGGGTCTCCGTACCCGCCGCGCAAGACTAGGAAAGTTGCGCTGTTGTATTGACACGTAACGGCCTCACCACCGCCGCTCGCGCACCTTGTCGCGTTTGAGGAACAGCCCCGTCAGAAGATACCGCAGCGCGTCGATCGGGTGATCGGGCCCGTCCTTCGCCGGGCGCTCGCTGCGCCGGCCGTCGGCGGCCCCTTCCCAGTGATATTCCTGCAGCGCCTGCACCAGCCACCGGCATGACGGGTCGATCACGAGGCCCGGCTCTCTGCCCGGCCGGGGCTTCACGAGTCGCCGCAACATCTCGACGCCCTCGAGGATGCCCGCGCGCGGTGTACGCACGCGGATGCCCAGCGCCGCCAACTCCTGGCACGGCCCGGTGCCCGTGATGTCCGACCGCTGCCAGCCCGCGGGGTCGCCGTAGGTCGCCAGGACCGGCCCGGGGTCGCGCGACGCCATGGCGTGGGCATGCTCGGCGATGGGCCGCTCGCGCTCGACGTACTCGGCCAGGACCCGCGCTTGCACGTGCGAAAGATCGAGGTCCGGCGATTGCCGCTCGCCGCCGGCGCTACCGCGCGGGCCACCCGGAAGGGGTGCCCACGAACACGCACCGTCCGCCGTGCGCGATCCGCAATCGCTTTTCACCTGCACCCACAGGCACACGAACGGATTTGCGTACCCGAAATCGATCGCCCGGTACAGGGGCAGCGATGCGTCGAACCCGACCGGCGCCACGTGCGACGCCGGATTGAACTCGGCGAACACGAGGCCCTCGCCGCGCGGCCGGAGGCAGAGCATCTCGGCCTCCCAGGCCTCGCGGCTGGCGCGGGCGTGCTGCGCGATCGCATCGTCGATCGGAAAGTACCCGTCGGCCCCGCGGGCCCGGCCCTCGCAATCGCTCCACAGCGGGCAGCGGCTGCACGACCGCTCGGGCGGGCATGGCTCGAGGACCTCCCAGAGGCACCACTTGAGGAGTTGCGGCTTGCGACTTGGCACATCCCGCCCCGAGGGTGTACCCTCGGGCGCGCACGATTCGTTCTGGGTGAGGTGATCGACGAGTCTTGCCATCGGCCCGAACGGCCGGTGCATCGTCGAGAAGACCTCCAGTTGGGCCGGGATCCACGCGCACGGCTCGCCGCGCCACGCGCCGCGAGGCGCCTTGCGGCCCCGCTTGCCGCCGCTCGGCCGCAGGCCCGGTGCCGACTGCGTCACGAACTGGGCGGCCCGCCAGACCTCGGGGCCGAACTCGTCGACCTCGTCGCATTTCAGGCGGTGCACGCGCTGCCCGCGGACGGACCGCGGCGACTGCGTCAGCACCTCGATGATCGACCCGTTGACGAGCTCCGTCCGGCGTGCCGTGGGCTCGCGGGCCAGGTATCCGGCGAACGCGCCGTCCCACTTTCTGAGGAGGTACTCGTACATCTTCTCCGACTGGTCGAGGCTGCCGCCGAGGATGCGCGTCTGGCAGCCGGGCCTGAGGATCGCATCGAGATGCGTGGCCAAGCTGCCCAGCTCGGTCTTCGCCCCGCCGCGCGACGCCCACACCACCAGGTCCCGCCCGGGCTCGAGCACCGCCCGCACGAGATACTCCATCGGCGCCGCGTGCCCCGGGCACACCGCTCGCCGCGGCACGGCCAGGCCGTAGACCGTCCGGACGAACTGCCACAGGGCCTCGGGCGACCGCGGCCGCGCGCCCGCCATCGCCTGCACCAGGCGCCGCCGGAGGTCTTCCGGCTCGCGGGTTGTACGTTTCGCCATGCGTGAAAGGTCCTTTCTTCGAGCCTTGCGGCCCGCGTGGGCTAGCGTTACAACGCCACTTTGCGCGGCGGGTCTCCGCACCCGCCGCGCCCCGGCGCGGCCAAGAGTACCATTTTTTGCGCGGTCGCCGCGGCGACCGCGCAAAGACCTAAGTGGCGCCGTAGTATTAGCGCATGCCTACGGATTCCAGGTACCACAAGGCCAGCCGCTCGAGGGCGTCGGAGCGGGAGAGCGGCGGATGGCCGGCCGGCGATGCGGAGCGCTTCTTGATTTCGGCGAGCGCCTCGCTCACGAGGGCGTGCTGCGCCTCGGAGAGGAAGAACGTCATCGGCCGTGCAAGCGGCGTGAGCGAGACGGGGTCGAGCGGCGCGGGCGGGGGCTCGGCCAGGCGCATCAGCCGTGCGACGGCGTCGGGCGGCTCGGGCAATAGGCGCGCGAGGTCCTCGGCCGACCGCCCTTCGGCCAGGCGGGCCAGGAGGCGCCCGCGCGCCGCCGGATCGTCGCGGCCCTCCAGGCGGTTCAGCGTGGCCAGCAGCAGCCGCGCGTCGGCGTCGCTGACGAGCCATACGTCGCAGCGGGCGTGCGTGTGCCCGAGTTCCCGCAGGACCTGGGCGCGGTGATGGCCGTTGAGCAACTGAAAACGGTCTTGCGCGGGGGCGCTTGTCGGTTTCTCATCGGCCGGCAGCGGTCTGACGATCAGCGGCTCGTACAGGCCCGTGCGGGCGATGTGGGCCTTGAGTTTGGACACCAGGTGCGGCGGCATGCGGTTCGAGTTCTCGGGATGCGGCTGGAGGGCGTCGAGGGGGATCCATTGCAGCGTCATGGGCGGGCTCCTTTCGGGGTGCGGGTGGTTTCGTCAACCGGCTTGCGGGGCTTGGGCGCTTCGCCCAGAATCGCCAGCACGCGGGCGAGTTGCTCGTCGGTCAGAGCCGCCACCTGGCGCTGGAGCGGATCCTGCGGGCCCGCGGCGGAATCGTCATCGGCCGATTCGGTGTCGCGATCGCCCAGCGGCCGGAGGAGCTCTCGCTGGGTTTCGAGGGCGAGCTTGAGGATCTCGCGCGCCGCCTGCCGCGCGTCGCCGGGCGATTCGCCCTCCAGGTCCTGGATCAGCCGCGCCACGGCCACCGGCGCCCATCGCAGCATCGCGCTGGTGGCCTGGAGGAGCGGCTCGATGCCGCCCTGGGTGAGGAGCGCATGGAACTCGGGCTCGGCAAGCCACCGCCTGAGCGTGTCCGGCCGCAGGCCCACGCGGCCGGCGGCCTCGTCGACGCGCCCGCCGGCGTCCCAGAGCGTACGCGCGACGTGCCGATGTCGAGGGGTGATTCGCATGGTTGACTCCTTACTGGTTCGCCATTTGCACGGCGGTTGCGGAGACCGTGCGTGTTTAGCGTTACTGCCGATGGCAGCGTTTATGACCGATCCAGGGCAGCCACATGGGNNGTAGGGGCGGCCCCATGTGGCCGCCCGCTGTGTCCGGCTATAACGCCAAACACATACAAAGACCCGCCGCGCAAAACCTTGAAAGTAGCGCTATCATATTATGCATGTACGTTCTTCCACAGGTAATACACCGGCCTTGAATCCAGGTGGCGGGCCACGAGATCGAGAAGTCGCGGCCGGTCGGGCTGGTTGACCCGGTGGTTTTTGGCGCCCAGGTACGATCGCGCCCACCGTGCGATTTCGCGCTCCGCGAGGTCGCGCCGGGCGGGGTCGAGACGGTCGAGCGCCGCGGCCAGTGCCCGGGCGCTGCGGCGATCGGTCCGCGCGAGGCCCGCGGCCTCCAGCGCCGCCCGCAGCCGCTCGCCTTCGCGCGACGGCGGCAGCGGGTACGCGGTCATTCCGGCGCGGGTGAACATCGGGTGCATCTCGCCCATGGCGGCGAGGGACTCGACGTAGGGCGTGCCCACCAGCGGCATCGTCTCGGTCACGAGGCGGCCGGCCAGGCCCAGCCCGCGCCAGTTCGGGGCGACGACCACGCGGCTGATGATCCGGAGTTCCGCGTTGATCAGCCGCGCACCCGCCACGCGACCCAGCCCCGCCGTCGAGTACCGGCCGCCGGTGGCCCGCGCCCGCGCCGCCAACGTCAGCGGCGAGCGACTGTACACGATGACGGCAACCAGCAGCGGCGATTGCGGGTGGTGCATTGCGGGCGACCGCTGGGCTTCGCACGGCCTCGCGGCGGGCGATTCCGCGTACACCATGCGAAAGATGTCGGTGACCGCCCCTGCGTTGTGGCTGCGATAGTGCAGCGGCGCGAACGATCGCCAGTCGTCATGCGTGCCGCGTTCGATTCGCACGCCACGAAGCAGCGTGCATTCGCGATGTTTAGGCGAACCAGGCCGCTCGTACGTCATGCCCGCTCCTCCCCGCGCACGGGGCGCCAGGCGCGCGGCGTGCCGGCCTCTTCGGGTGCGGGCGGGTCGGCGTAAAGGACCGCAACGCGGCCGGCCTCGTGCTTGACGACGAGGACGTCGGGCGCGAGGTCCTCGAGCAGATCATCGTGGGCGCTGGCCGCCAGGACCGTGATGCCGTGCGCGTCGGCCAGTCGCCGCACGCGATACGCCACCGCCCGCGCGCACAGCCGGTCAAGGGTCGAGCAGAACTCGTCGGCCACCAGCACGGCCGAGGGCTCACCCGTGGTGAGTTCCTCGATCGCCAGCGCCAGGCGCAGCCGATACCGCTGACCGTCGGAGAGTTCCCGCGGCGTACGCAGGAGCAGGAACGCGTCGGCCAGGCCGGCCGTGCTCAGAATCTGGAGCGAGCGGTCGAGCGGCCCGTGCATTAGCTCGATGACCGGCCGGTCCCGGCCGAGGTCCACCGCGGCCAGGTCGACCACGCGGGCCGTGCCGGAGTCGAGGAACGCCTGTCGCAGCCGGGCGAGGAGTACGCTCTTGCCGCCGCCCGACGGGCCGGTGACGTACACGACGTCGCCGGGGCGAATGTCGAGCGCCAGACGGTCGTAGAGCGTGACCTCGTAGGACTCATCGAGGCCGATGCCGAACATCTCGGCGATCTTGAGCATGCGGTCCGTGGGTTCACCCGCCGCGGCGGGCGTGCCGACCGCCCGGAACTTTTGGTTGATTGTCCATAGGGTCAAGGTTAGGCTCCTTTCATGCTCCTCTTCAAGAAGAAGTTTCTGGAACCGATTGCGTCGGGCGCCAAGCGGCAGACGATCCGCGTGTGGCCGCGGCGGCGGCTGCGCGCGGGGCAGGCCGAGTTCATCCCCGGTCTTGGGCGGGTCCGCGTGACGGCGTTTGAGGCCGTGCGTCCGGCCGACCTGACCGAGGACGACGCGCGGCTGGACGGGTTCGAGTCGCTTGCGGCGCTGCTGGCGGAGCTCAGGGCGCTGTATGGCGATCGGCTCAACGAGGTTCCGTGTTTTCGCATCCGCTTCTCCTATCCGGCCGGCGAGGCCGCGCCGCCTGCGTGAGGCGCCGCGGCAGGCCGCATCGGTACTCGCTACTAACACGACAGCGTAAGTTGGCTCATTGCGCGGCGGGTCTCCGTACCCGCCGCGCAAAACCTAAGAAGGTGCGCTGTCGTACTAAACGGGACGCCGAAGGCGCAGCACCTTCCGATCGATTCCACGCATCACGACGCGAAGGCTGCTCGCCCGCGCCGCGGCGCCCTCGCGGCTGCCGGGCGGGGGACCGATGAGGCGGTCGTGGGCGATCCGGCGTATCGAAAGGCCAAGCACCCGGTGTAGGTACGCCAGACGCTGCTCGTAGGGCGAGAGTTGCCGCCAGGCGGTTACGAGGGCCTGCTGAGCGGGATCGGTGGCCCGCTCGACGGCATGCTCCAGCCGCCGCCGCACAGAGGTCTTGCTGGTGCCCAGGAGCGCCGCAAGCTCCCGTTCCGACGCCCCGCGCTGGAAAACGAGCCTGAGGAGGCTGCGTTCCTGCGGGCTAAGAACACGGAGCGCCCGCCAAGCGGCCCTGTCCAGAGCCCTGATCTTGAGGCGTTTATTGAACGTCGAACACTGTTCGGTGTCAGAAATCGGCGTTTCAAGCATTTCCAAGGCCATATTTAATATCTCTCAAACTTGCCGTTGGATTATAGGCGGCATTTGGGCGTTGTCAAACACAAAATTGGAATATTTTTGGCGTTCAGAGAACAGATATTTCACAATTGCGTGAAAATCAGCTTGACTTGAATTCGATAGTGAGTAAACTTCACCGAGGAGCAGTGTACGTTGGCGTGCTGTGGCACCCGGCACGGAGGAGGTGGATTATGGGACTGAAGGATAACCTGCGCGAGCTCGAGGCCCTGCGGGACTTTCTGGTGGCGAGCGAGCAGGGGGCGGAGTTCGGGCGCGAGGTCCGCCAGGCGCGAACGCATCGCGGCCTGACGCTCGACGCCCTTGCCTCCGCAACCGGCATGGCCAAGTCGTACCTGTCGCAGATCGAGACCAGCTACACGCCGCCGCCGCGCGACGAGAAGGTCCGGAAGATCGCCACGGCGCTCGGTCTGGACCCGGAGGCGCTCGTGGCCCACGCGCACTTCTCGACGCTGCCGGATAGCGTGAAGGAGCGGCTGGCGCGGCTGCGTAAGGTCTTCAACTCGACGGAAGAGGTGATTCGGGCACTGCTGGCGGCGCGCGAGCGCGCGGCGGGCGGGACACTTGGCCTCGCGCGTGAGCCTGCGGGTACTCCCGAACAAGAAGGAGCGCCCGCGCCGGCCGGTGATAGCCACGACCTTACGGGCGCGGCGGGAGAAAGCGACGGCCGTGCCGGCGAGTCGCTTGACCTCGACGAGTTGCACCGCAGCGGACTTCTTCATCACCTGGCTGAGTGGGGCGCCGTGCCCGATGAAGAGCGCGGCCGCAACCTCAGGCCGATCCCGGTCATCAACAAGGTGGCCGCCGGGTATCCGCAGGACTTCACGGACCTGGGGTATCCGGTGGGCATTGCCGACGAGTACGTGTCGGTGCCCGAGGGGATGAGCGATCCGAACGCATTTGCGGTACACGTGGACGGCGACTCGATGGAGCCGAAGTACCACAAGGGCGATATCGTGATCTTCAGCCCGGCGGCCGAGGTGGCGTCGGGCAACGACTGTTTCGTGCGGTTCGGCATGACGGGCGGCGCGAGCGACGGCCTGGTCACGTTCAAGCGGGTCTTCTTCGACGCTGAGGACCGCATCCGCCTACAGCCGATCAACGACAAGTACGCGCCGACGTTCGCGCGGCCGAGCGAGATCGCGGGCATCTTCCGGGCCGTGGCGCGGTACGAGAAGTTGTAGGCGTCTGAATCCGGAAGTCTGCTTGCACGCTGGCACGCGCGGCGGCTGTTTACGGTTCGAAAGGGGCACCTATGATCGAGCGATTTCGACACCGCGTTTTTCATCTCCTCGAGGACCCGGCGGCCGACGATCGCCTGGGCCGCGGCATCCAGATCTTCCTGATCGCCCTGATTATCCTGAACGTGGCGGCCGTGGTGGCCGAGACCGTTGAGGGCTTCGCCGCGCCATATGAGCGGTGGCTCTATGCGTTCGAGGTGTTCTCGGTGGCCGTCTTCACGGTGGAGTACCTGCTGCGCGCGTGGGTGTGCACGCGCCGGTTGCGGTACCGCGGGCCGGTGCTCGGGCGTATTCGGCACGCCCTGACGCCGCTGGCGCTGGTGGACCTCGTGGCTATCCTGCCGTTCTTCCTGCCCGTGTTGCTGCCGGTGGACCTGCGGTTCATTCGTGCCCTGCGTCTGATGCGTCTCGCGCGGCTGCTGAAGATCGGGCGCCATTCGAAGTCGCTCCGCATCATGGGGCAGGTGATCAAGGATCGCAAGGAGGAGCTGCTGGCCACGTTCTCGGTCATGGTCGTGCTGGCGGTCGTCTCGGCGGGACTGATGTACTTCATCGAGCGCGAGGCCCAGCCCGACGTCTTTTCGAGCATCCCCGCGGCCCTATGGTGGGCCGTGGCCACGCTGACCACGATGACCGGCGACATGCGCCCCGTGACGTTGGCCGGGCGGATCCTGGCGGGCGTGATCGCGGTCTGCGGTATCGGCCTGTTTGCGTTGCCGGCGGGCATCCTGGGCTCGGGGTTCGTCGAGCGGTTCCTCGAGCATCGCAAGGGCCGCCGGTGCCCGCATTGCGGCAAGGACCTTCGTCAGCCGCCCGAGCCGCCGGCGAACGCTTAGCCTCGGTGTGCCACGGCGGCCTTGCCCCGCCGCGCAAAACCTGGAAGGTTGCGCCGCAAAACCTGAAAAGTTGCGCTGTCGTACCAGGCACCGCGCACTGCACGTTCGAATGAATGAAGGAGGCAACCTATGCCCGACGACGTGATCCTCCTGGCCGACGGCGGCGGCGGCGAGCGAATGATGGAACTCGTGAAGCGGCAGATTCTAACCCGCTTCGGCCCGCTCGACCCGAGCGGCGAACTCGCGAAGCTCTCCGATGCGGCGCGCGTCGTCACCGGCGGCGTGGAGCTCGCCTTCACGACCGACTCGTACGTCGTGCGGCCGCTGGAGTTCCCCGGCGGCGACATCGGACGGCTCGCGATCTCCGGCACCGTCAACGACCTTTCGTGCCTCGGCGCCAGGCCGGTGGCCCTTTCGATGGGCCTTATCCTGGAAGAGGGGCTCGACATGGCCCTCCTCGGCCGCGTGCTCGACTCGGCCGCGCGCACGGCCCGCGAAGTGGGCGTGCCCGTGGTCTGCGGCGACACGAAGGTGGTCGAGCGCGGCAGCGCCGACCAGCTCTTCATCAACACGGCCGGCATCGGGCTCATTATGAAGGGTGCCGACGGCAAGCCGCGGCAGCTTGGCGCCGCGATGATCCGCCCTGGCGACCGCGTGCTCGTTTCCGGCACACTGGCCGATCACGGCGTGGCGGTGATGAGCAAGCGCGAGGGCCTGCGGTTCGAGGCGGCCGTCGAGAGCGACGTGGCGCCCCTCTGGCCGCTGGCCGAGCGCCTGCTGGCGGCGTGCCCGAACCTGCGCGTGCTCAAGGACCCGACGCGCGGCGGCCTTGCAGCAGCGGTGAACGAACTGGCCGAGGCCGCACGCGTGCACATGCGGATCGAGGAGACGGCGGTGCCCGTACGGCCGGCGGTCGCGGGGGCGTGCGATGCCCTGGGCCTCGACGTCCTCAACGTGGCGAACGAGGGCAAGTATGTTGTGATCGTGCCGGCGGACGAGGCCGACGCGGCGCTGGCGGCGATGCGGGGCCACCCGCTTGGGCGCGAGGCGGCCGTCATCGGCGAAGTCCTTGAGGGCGACGCACCCGGCCCGCGCGTCACGCTGCGTACACGCATCGGCGGCGAGCGCGTCCTTGAACTTCCCTACGGCGAAGACCTGCCGCGAATTTGCTAGTGGCGCGTCTGCGTTTTTGTGGGTGCCATGCTTTCGCTGTCGAAGATCCGCCGTGGAGGCAGCGAGGAAATGGGGGTGACCGGTTCAAAGGAGTTGCGACAGAAACGTCTTGGCCGGAACGACCAGTGGGCCATGAGGTCTGGCGAAGCAGTCGGCATCCACGTACTCGGCGTCCAGGACGACATGAAAGGCCAGCGGTGCCTGGGTCTGCTTCTGAAAATGTGCTAATGACGGGCCGGGGTTCTCGTCGGCCTTCTTGGCTTCCACCAGCATCCAGGGTTTGCGGTCGCGGACGATTATAAAATCAACCTCTCGCTTGAGCCTGTCCCGCAGGTAGCCCAGATGGAAGTCGCCCAGCCCCAGATCGGTCCATACAGGTACCATTATCGACAATATCGTGGAATAGTCCAGACCCTTTTACGATCGTGTTGATTTTGATCCAGGGGGGTGAACAGCGTATAAAGTGACCAGGCTCGCTCATGCTGCCAAGAGATCGAAGATCGACGTCCTGGCGGGTGTAAGAACGCAACCTTCGACAGGATAGGATCACCTTGAGGCCTGCCACCCGAGGGCATGCTTTCGCAAACGAAAGCATGGCACCCCCCAACAAAATCACAGGGGCGCGGCATGCCGCGCCCCTGCGATTGTAGATTGCCGCGTTGTCCGCGCTCGTGGCTTGCGGCACGAGTCTCGCGTTACTTCTTCTGCGACGCCCACTCGGCGGCGTTCTTCATGACGATCTGCACGTTCGGATTGAAGAAGTCCGGGAACTCTTCGTGGCCGGGCGTGAAGTAGAAGACCTTGCCCTTGCCCACGGTCCAGCAGAGGCCCATGCGGCCGGGCTCCTTGTTGCCCTCTTTGCGGGTGTACACGCCGTCCAGCGGCACGGCCTCGGGATCCGGCACGCCGAACGGCTCGCCGTAGCGCTCGATCCGGTCGAGGTGGAAGTCCTTGAGGCCCCTGGCGATCGGGTGATCGGGCAGCTTGACGATGACGTCAACCGAGGAGCCGTCTTTGGCATAAGCGCCCCAACTGCACAGCTTGTTGGCCGGAATCTTGTCGCCCGCCAGGATTCCCATGAGGGCCTTGTACGGCTTGGCGAAGTGCGACGAGTGCAGGGCGACGAAGCCCATGCCGCCGTCCTTCACGCGGTCAACGATCCGCTTGACGGTCTCGTCGGTGATCTTGCCATGAAGCTTGTGGCCCCACCAGAAGAGGACATCGGTCTTGGCGAGCCCGTCGGCCGGGACGCCCTGGTCCGGGTCGTCGATCGTGGCCGTCACGATCTCCCAGCCGGGGAGGTCGCGCTTAAGGCTGTCGGCGATCGCGCCGCGGATGTCGTTGGGGTAGATGGGCTTCTTATCCTTGTCGAGTTCCTTGGCGGCGGTGCCTTCGGACCAGACAATGACGCGGCCCTTGGCCGCACCGGCCGGCGCCGCCTTGGCCGCCGCGCGCAGCTTGCTGCCCACCAGCAGGCTCCCGGTCACTGCGGCGCCGAGGCCCAGGATCTCACGCCGTGACATGAGGCTGCACATACGCACGCTCCTTTGAGAAGGGTTCGCTGGATAACATAAAGAACAGGAGAAGAGTGTAACCGCCGCGGCGGCTGGGGCAAGGGTTTTCTGCGGGGCCGGCGATGGCGGATGTGCCAGTGGTTTCTGGCTCGTCAGCGAAAATCGGGTGGCATGCCCACGCCGCCGTTCGCGTGGGCATGTGAGTGGGCATTGGACACAGCATGCCCAGGCAACAGACGGCCTGGGCATGCCACCCTGCGCGCGACTCCGTTACTCGCGGTCGAAAAAATTCCCCACCTGAGATTTGACACCGGGGGCATCTGCCATTAGAATGCGGCAGCCCTTTTGGGGGTTAATTTTTGCGAGTACGCTGTGAAAAGTTTCACAAAGGGTCGCGCGGGCAGGAAGTGTTTCGCGACAGCGGCCGGCGGTGTGAGGCAAAATCTGATTGAGGCCAGCGCGGACAGGGCAAGGCCCTCCCGGTCCAGGAACGGAGCAGAATTATGGCGAACGCGAAGAAAACGGTCATCGTCATCGACGACGACCCGGACGTCGTGGAAGCGACCAAGGTCGCGCTCGAGGCCGCCGGCTACAGCGTGACGACGGCCCCCGGCGGCAAGGAAGGCATGGCCCGGATCCGCCAGGGCGGCATCGACTGTGTTATCCTCGATGTCATGATGGCGAATGACACCGAGGGCTTCCAGATCGCGCAGGACCTGCGCGAGGACCACAAGACGGCCGCGATCCCGATCATCATGCTGACGAGCGTGTCGCGGAAGACGGGTTTCGAGTTCTCGCCCGAGACCGACAAGGAGTTCCTGCCGGTCGACATCTTCCTCGAGAAGCCGGTCGACCCCAAGAAACTCGTTTCGGCCGTGAAAGGCGTAATCAAGTAGCCCATGAGGCGCAGCGCCGCGGGCCGGCTCGGCGGCGGGGCGCGTGGCGTACGTTCGACTGCGAAAAACGGTAGCGCACGGCAGGAAGGATTATCGCGCATGTTGCCACAAGTGTTGAAGAAGAGCGACCTCGGGGCGTGGATCGGGGCGCTGATGGCCGAGCGTCGCGTTGCGGCGCCGTATCTCAAGGAAACGTCGCCCGGCGACAAGGCGGACCTCAAGTTCGCCTGGGACTACGTGGCCGACCCGGCCGAGGTGCGCCTCGACTACACCGTGACGGTCCTGGGGCCCAAGAAGTTCCTGTGGCCGTCGCGCCAGACCGTGGCGACCTACAGCCTCGGGGCCGACCCGCAGCCGAAGGCGGTCATCGACCACGAGCCGCAGGTTCTTTTCGGCGTGCACCCGTGCGACGTCACGGCCATCGCCACGCTCGACGCCGCGTTCTACAAGGGCGTGCCCGATCCGCATTACCTCGCCCGCCGCAACGACACGG
>PMZT01000167.1 GCA_003170085.1 Planctomycetia bacterium
GACATCTGGTGCGGATACTCGCGCACCCGCGACGCCGGATCGGGGATGCCCACCTTGCGGAGCATCGCCACGGCGCGCTCGAGGGCCTCGGCGTGGCCCACCTTCTGGTGCAGCATGACCGCCTCAATGATCTGGTCGCCGATGGTGAANNGTGAAGACCGGGTTCAGGCTGGTCATCGGCTCCTGGAAGATCATGGAGATGCGGTTGCCGCGGACGCTGCGCATCGCGGCTTCCGAAAGTTTCAGCAGATCGGTCGTGCCCAGGCGAACCGCGCCGCCGACGATGCGGCCCGGCGGGTCGGGAATCAGCCGCAGGATCGAGAGCGATGTGACCGTCTTGCCACAGCCGGACTCGCCCACGATGGCCACGGTCTTGCCGCGCGGGATGGAGAACGAGACGTCCTCGACGGCCCGCGAGAGGCCCTCGTCGGTAAAGAACCGCGTCGTCAGTCCTTCGACGCGAAGCAATAAGTCGTTGTCGGAAGGCACACGGGCCTCCTAGATCTTCAGTTTCGGGTCGATGGCGTCGCGGACCGCCTCGCCCAGCAGGTTGTATACGAGCACCGTAACGAAGATGGCGGCGCCGGCCGATCCCCACGCCCACCACGTTCCCATGATGTGCTGGCGCCCGTCGTTCAGCAGCTCGCCCCAACTGGGCGTCTGCACCAGATTCAGGAAGGCGAGCGACGCCTCCAGGAACACCGCTCCGGCGATGCCGAACGTGGCCGATACCAGGATCGGCGCCATGCCGTTCGGGATGGCGTGCCTCAGGAGCAGCCGCCACGTGGGAATACCCAGCGCCCGCGCCGCCGTCATGTAGTCCTCGCCACGAACGCGCAGGAGCTCCGCGCGCATATAACGATAGTATCCCGTCCAGCCGGTGACGCCGATCACCACGACCACCGCCCAGAGTTGCGGCACCCACGATGGCATGACCGCCAGGATGATGATAATCAGGACGATCTGCGGAATGAACATGAAGACCTCGGCCACACGCATCAGCACGAGGTCGATCCCTCGGCCGAAGTAGCCGCTGATCGAGCCCAGGACGACGCCGATGCTCGCCCCGATGCCCACGGCCACGAACCCGATCGTCATCGCCGTCCGCGCCCCATAAAGAATGCGCAGCACAATGTCCTGGCCCAGGCGGTCGGTGCCCAGCGGGTGCCGCCACGTCGGCGCCTTGTCGCGATGAGCCAGCGACTCGTAGCCGGGGTGGCGCGGCGTCGGAATGAACGGGAACCACGCCGACTGGGCCTCGCCCACGCGCTCGAGGAAGAAGCCGTAGCGCCGCTCGGGCGTCCGCACGGCGATCAGGACGGCGGTCACCGTCAGCCACACGGCAGCGTGGATGAACAGGGCGCGCACGAACGGGCTTGTCGCCGCCCGCTCGGCCCGCACCCGCACCAGCCGCACGGTGACGGGCAGGAGCAGTACCAGGAGGAACGCGAGCATGCCCGCGTACTCCAGGTTATCGAGATACCGGAAGATGGGCCACGAGGTCTCGCCGTTCTCGACCCACCGGATGGGCACTTCGCCCGCGATGAACGGGGCCACGACGGCCACGAACGCCAGCAGCACGATCACGCCCAGGCTGACCATAGCGGCCGGGCGCTTCCGCAACTGCCGCCACACGATGTCGCCGTACGAGCGGGCTCGCACCGTCGGGCCGGATTGAGTTGTCGGCAGCAGGCTACTCATAGCGCACCCGCGGGTCGGCCCAGGCGTAAAGGATGTCGCCGATCAGGAGGAACACGAGGACCAGGACGCCATAGAGCAGCGTCTCGGTCATGATGAGCGCAAGGTCATAGGCCTTCGACGCCTCAAGCAGCAGGAGGCCCATGCCTTGGATGCTGAAGATCCCCTCGACGATCACGCTGCCGCCGATGAGACCGGGAATGGTCAGAACGAGCATCGTGATCATCGGCAGCAGGCTGTTGCGAAGCGCGTGATGATACACGACCCGCCCTTCCGGCAGCCCCTTGGCGCGGGCGGTGCGGACGTAGTCGGCCCGCAGGTTCTCGAGCAGGCTGGCCCGCCCCATCTTGGCCATGTACGCCAGGCCGCCGTACGTCAGGCACACCACGGGCAGTGCGGTATGCCACAGAAGGTCGGCCAGCGACGCCCCCCAATCCATCTTCTCATAGCCAAACTTGTGCAGGCCGGCGATGGGGAACCAGTGAAGCCCCTCGCCGCCCACCCCCAGGAACCCGATGAGAACCGTGGCCGCAAGGATCGCCGGAATGCTGTAGAGCACCAGCAGCACGAACGACGAGGCGCGGTCGAACCACCGGCCCTGGTATCGCGCCGCCGCAAAGCCCACGGGGATCGCCACCACGAAGATGAGGAACTCCGAGATGATGTTGAGCGTGGCCGTCACGGGAATCCGCTCAATGATCAGCAGGATCGCGTTCCGGCTGCCGCTGGAGGTGCGATACTTGATGCTCTCGCCGAAATTACCCATGCACAGGCGTGCGAACCACTGCACGTAGCCGACGCCGGCGCTGGCCACCTTGTCGGCCGCGTCGGTCACCCAAAAGACCGCCCCGGTCGGCTTCTCCTCCCACTCCTTCTCGGGACCGTAAAGCCGGTCGCGCAGGAAGTGATATTCGAAGAGGCCCAGGCGCTCGCGAATCTTGTCGGCCGACTCCTTCATCGCCTTCGGGTCGATGTTGCCCGACTGGTTGCGGATCATCGCCTCGATCGGGTCGCCGGGCGCCAGCCGCACGATGAAATACGTGAGCATCGTGACGCCGAGGAGCGTCGGAATCATGAGGAGCAGGCGCTTGAGGATGTAGGTCTTCATGGCGCCTTGCCCTCCGCGGGCGCCGCGGCGTCCTTGCCCACCCACCACTCGATCGGGAACATGCCCATCTTGTGCACCTGGGCGCCCTTCACGCGCTTCGAGACCAGCCGCAGGCTTTCGCGGCCGAACAGGAAGGTGTACGGCTGCTCCCGGTGAAGGAGTTGCTGGAGCTGGTGCCAAAGCTCCATACGTTTCGGCACGTCGAGCGTGGCGCGGGCGACCTCGATGATCCGGTCGGCCTCGGCGTTTCTGTAGCTGATGAAGTTCGACCCCCGGTCGGCGATCTGACTGGAATGCCAGATCTGGAACGGGTCATCCTCCACGCCGCCGCCGCCCCACGACAGCATGATGCAGTCGAAGTCGTGGTTGTCGAGCTTCACGGTGAAGATCGACCACTCGTACAGGCGCACGTGCATGTCGATGCCCATGCGCCGGAACTCCTCGCCGATCACGCGCACCATGTCGCGCGTGAGCTGGTCGCCCGAGGCCGAGCAGAACTCGAACTCGAACCGCTGGCCCGCGGCGTTCTCCAGCCAGCCGTCGCCGTTGCGGTCCTCCCAGCCGGCCTCCTTCAGGAGCTTCCTCGCCGCCTCGCGGTCGAACGGCCACGGCTTGATCGTCTTATCGTCCTGGGGGCTTTGCGACCAGAACGGCCCCGTGGCGATCGACCCCACGTCGTACCACATGTGCTTCAGAATCTGCTCGCGCCACACCAGGTGCGTCATGGCCCGGCGCACGCGCGGGTCGTTGAACGGCGGCCGCTCATTGTTCCAACCAATGTAGTTGTATCCGTTCTTGGGCGTCGAATACCTGAATAGATTGAACCCGCTCTTGACGTCCTCGCGGTCGCGCAGCTTGAACCACCACTCCGGCGAGACCGGCAGGACATCCAACTCGCCGGCCAGCAGCGCCTGCACGCCCGGCTGCTCCTCCAGGATGAACCGGTAAACGATCTGGTCGAACGACGGCCGGTTGCCCCAATAATGCTCGTTGCGCCTCAGGATCAGGTGCTGGCCGGTCTTCCAGTCGCCCTTGCTGAACGTGTACGGCCCCGAGCCTACCAGCACGTCGTTGAGGTCGTTGAACTCCTTGGGATCCTTGAACTGATACACATGTTTTGGCAGAACGCCCAGGCCCCCGCTGTTCTCCAGGCTCAGGAAGAACGGCTTCTTCCAGATGAACCGCACCGTCCGGTCGTCCACCTTCTCGCACGCCTTGCAGTCCTCGTAACTCGAGGCCACGTTCCGGCAGTCGATCTTCGGGTTCATCACCGTTTCGTACGTGAACACGACGTCGTCGGCCGTCACCGGCGTCTGGTCCGAGAAGGTGGCCTTCGGGTTCAGATGGAACGTGACCGTCAGGCCGTCGGGCGAGACCTCCCACCGGTCGGCCAGGATGCCCTTGAACTCCAGCGTGTCCCAGTCGCGGTCGATGAGGTACTCGATCACGTATTCGTTAACGATCCGACCGTACAGGTCCTTGTACGTCAGCGGGTTCAGCGTCTGGGGCTCGGCGTTGAAGTTACCGCGCAGCGTGCCGCCGATCTGCTCCGGCGTGAAGGCGGGAACCATCACGTCGGCCCGGCAGGGACCGGCGGCAAGGAGGACCGCAAGAAGCGCCAGGCCCGCGAATCGCCCGAGGCGACCCGCGACGCCCGAAGTGACACGGCCGGAGGCTTCCGCTTTCGTCATAGGTTAGGAGTCCGGCCACTCGCCGGTGAACACCTGCTGTATGGGACCGGTCAGCATCACGGGGGCGTGATCCTCGGGCCACTCGGCCTCGATGTCGCCGCCGGGCACGTGGGCCACGATCCGCCGCGCGCTGCGGCCGGTGAGCACCCCCGCCACGCACACGGCCGACACGCCCGTGCCGCAGGCCAGCGTGAGACCGCAGCCGCGCTCCCACGTGCGGACCCGCACTTCCTCGAGCGACACCACTTCCACGATGTGCACGTTCACCCGCTCGGGAAAGAGCTTGTGGTTCTCGATCTTCGGGCCAACGACCTCCAGCGGCCACCCGGCCACCTCGTCCACGTAAAACACCGCGTGCGGGTTGCCCATGTTCACGCACGTCATCCACAGGGTCTGGCCGCCCACGGTCAGCGGCACGTCCACCACGCGCGAACCGTCGAGGAGGAGCGGAATCTCCATGGCGCCCAGGCGCGGCCGGCCCATGCTGACCTTGCCGCGGGCGATCACGCCCGACGCATCGCGAAAGAGTTGGACCTCGCGCAGGCCCGCCGCGGTCTCGACCCGCACGACCTCGGGCTTGTCGCGGGAGGTCTCGTCGTGGCCCTTCACCAGGCCCTGCTCCACGGCGAACTTGCCGAGGCACCGGACGCCGTTGCCGCACATCTCGGCCTCGGACCCGTCGACGTTGAACATCTGCATGCGCACGTCGGCGTCCTTGCGCGGCGGCAGAACCAGGATAAGGCCGTCGGCCCCGACGCCGAAATGCCGGTCGCTGATCCTGACGGCCAGCCCCGCCGGGTCGAGCACCTGCTGCTCGAAGGCGTTCACGTAGATGTAATCGTTGCCGGCGCCGTGTAACTTGGTGAATCGCATGGCCATTCCCTTTGCCGCCCGGAGACTCCACTGGCGTGATTATAGCCCCGCGTGTGCGGGGTTATCCAGTTTTTTGTGGGGGTGTTTTGTGGGGCTGGGCGCGGCCGATCCTTGACCGCCAACGGCGTCATGAAGCAAAAACACCTCTTGTATGCGCGGTTGCACGCGGGAGCGTACACAACATTCGGCGTGCGCTCAAGCACGCTCGCCACGAACTATGCAACGCCGCAAACGGGCCAGTTAAAGACGGGTGATCGCTCTTCAATAAGCTTCATCTGCCACTTTACAACTCCCACTTTCTCGAACTGCGGACCAACCAGCACCCTCAAAACCAAACGGTTCCTGTCAGGCCTCCAGAAGTGGTTGGCCATCACATCAAGAGCGGGACCCCGCACAAGCTCCTTGGCGCCTTCGCGCAAACAAGTATTTCTCGCCACATAGAGCCACCTGGATTCCTCGCCAACAACAATTAAGCCCACATCCTCTGGCAAGGAATCAACATTGGCCTCTGCAAAATTACCCAGAAGAGACAAGGCGGGCTCAATCTCGTTGAGGTTCAGATCTTCAAAAAGCGTGCGTTCGCGCCTTGCCTCGAAACGCGACTTGCGGATGCATAAGGCACCAAGTCGCAATTCGATATCCCCAAGACCCGGAGCCATCCTAGAGGCAAGGTCTACGAACTCTTGGCCAAGGTCAGGCTCAATCAAGATATCATCTATTGATGCTCCATATAAATAGCGAAGACGGACGAGAGCAAATTCCACGGCATGTGCATATCGAGGAGATATACTCGGATGCGACTCTTGAACAGTCGACGGCAGAATCGCGATACCGTACTTAAGATAGCGAGCTTTGTTTTTGCGAATATTGATAAGGCGCCGCGTCAGTATGCGGCCGGGAGCGTGCACGCCTTTGCGCCGGGCCACACGGTGAAAAGATTCCGCGAAAGATTTGTCCCAAAGAAGCCGGTCGGGCGCGTGCCCATCTCGCATCTCTTCGAATGCCTTCACCAATGTTCGCTCATCGTCGTGCGTAAGCGACACACACGGTTCCGGTCGCGCACGATGCCGCTCCAAGTCGCCCTGAACGGCAAGTTGGGCAAAGTTCCCGAACTTCGCCCGGCTCCCTGGCACCATGGTGCCGCCAAGAATTCTACCAACACCGTAGTAGTTGATGGGCATAATACACCAAAATCACGCACCAGAATAATCAGTGATATAAAAAAAGGCCGTTCCGATGATCACCATCACTGTGTTCTGGTCCGTCTCCTTCCCCATTTTCTTTAGGAACCGCACCAATTGGTTCAGCTTGTCTACATCCTCGATATCGGCATTATTGGCATAGGACTCCAGGAGTATGGGCTCATCGTGCAGGTAATGCCCATCCTCCGTCTTGAAGATGCCCTTTAGGTTGGCAAATGCAGTTGCACCCTGGTATAGGTCCGCAAGAAGCGTCATTCCTGCATTAGCCCACTCGCTTTGCGATGACAAAGGCGCCTTTCTCTTGTCGTGGCTGGGAACAACAATAATCACCACTTCCTGCTCGGACTCGCGAGACAGGACGGCTGCAATTTTCTTGACCTCAGGGAAGAGGGCCTTCTGCCCCCGTGCATTGCTGCCTGTCGTCACAGCGTCCCCCCTCTCTGTCATCTTAACCATACGCTTTTGGATGAAATGAGTCAACCGTAATGTGCCAAACAACGCCCGGCCCGCCACGCGAGAAAGGAAAAGGCGGTACAGCGTATGAATACCCCAAAGCCACCGCGAACAGAATATCCGACAGCACATCCTTGTGGCAAGAAGAAATTACGCAGCGTAAATGCTTCACTAACCCAACCAGCTTCGGCCCGCCGGCAAAGTACCGGTGCCGGAAGAGCGGTTTCGACCGGGTGAAGTTTTGGCTGCTGCAGGCGCTCGTGCCTGGAAGCGAGGGGTTGCCTAGCGCGAAGCGTCTCCGGAGTCCCTGATTGACTTGCCCTCCGGGGGCCGGTAGATTGATGCGTCTCAAAGAGGACTGGAGGCAAGGACGTTGTGCTGAATATAGACCCGCTAAGCCTTATCATCCGCGCCCCGGTGGTCATTTTCTCGCTCACCCTGCATGAATTTGCGCATGGCTGGGTGGCGTGGAAATGCGGTGACGATACCGCGCTCAAGGCCGGCCGCCTGACGTTCAACCCCCTGGCCCACCTCGACGTCGTCGGCACGATCTGCCTGTTCCTGGGTCCCCTGGGCTGGGCCAAGCCGGTGCCGATCGACCCGTCCAAGTTCCACCATCCGCGGCGCGACGATATCCTCGTGAGCGGGGCCGGCGTAGCGGTCAACTTCGCCCTGGCGGCGGGGCTGGCCATCCTGGCGAGGATTCTCGTCTGGCGCGAGATCTTCCCGCAGACCGAGTTCGGCCAGATCGGCTGGGCCATGATGGGCGAGGCGATCTTCCTGAACTTCGGCCTGGCGGTGTTCAACCTGTTGCCCGTGTTCCCGCTCGACGGGTCGCACATCGTCAGGAACCTCTTGCCGCTGAACGCCGCCACCCGGTTTGCCCAACTTAGCCGCTACGGCGGGTTGCTGCTCCTGGGCATCATCATCCTGAGTATGAACGTTCCGTTTCTCTCGTGGCCGATCATCAAGCTGATGCTGGCCTTTACCGGCGACGATGCCGCGGGAGTCGTGGTGCATTTTATGATGAAGTATCATCTTTTCTCTTAGCAGGAAGGAAACGCACATGGCCGATGCACCCCGTCCGCGAAAACGAATCCTGAGCGGCATGCGGCCCACAGGCCGGCTTCACCTGGGCAACCTGGTGGGCGCGCTGTGGAACTGGCGGATGCTGCAGGACGAGTACGACTGCTTCTTCATGATCGCCGATTACCACGCCCTCATGAGCGAGTACGAGAAGCCCGCCGGCATCCGCGACAACTGCCGCGAGGTTCTCATCGACTTCATCGCGTGCGGCCTGGACCCCGGGCGCAGCGTCATCTTCCGCCAGAGCGACGTGCCCGAGCACGCCGAGCTCCACCTCATCCTCTCCTGCTACACGCCCATCTCGTGGCTCGAGCGGAACCCGACCTACAAGGAGCAGATGGAGCAGCTTACGTCCAAGGATATCCATAATTACTCGTTCCTGGGGTATCCGGTGCTCCAGACGGCCGACATCGTGATTTACCGGGCCAACCTCGTGCCGGTGGGCGAGGACCAGTTGCCGCACCTGGAACTCGCGCGCGAGGTCGTGCGGCGCTTCAACCATCTCATGGGCCGCGAGGCGCTCGTCGAGCCGCAGGCCAAACTCACGGCCAGCCCGAGGCTGCTGGGCCTGGACCGGCGGAAGATGTCGAAGAGCTATGGCAACCAGATCGACATCGCCGACCCGCCCGACGTCATCCGCAAGAAGGTCATGTCGATGATTACCGACCCGCTGCGCATCCGCGTGGCCGATCCCGGCCATCCGGAAGACTGCAACGTGTGCCAGTATTACAAGGTGTTCGACCCGTCGGCGCACGACGACGTGGCCGACAAGTGCCGGAACTCGAAGTGGGGCTGCACCGACTGCAAACGCCACCTGGCCGAGGTGCTGAGTACGTTGCTCGCCGAGCCGCGCGCGAAGCGTGCCGAACTCGAAGCGCATCCCGAGCAGCTCCACGCGATCCTGGCCGAGGGCGCCCGCAAGGCCCAGGCGGCGGCGCGCGAGGTCCTGAATGATGTGAAGGCCCTGACCGGCCTCGGAAAGATGTGAGCGCCGCCCATGCCCTACAAAGTTGATCTTGAAATCTACAACGGTCCTATGGACCTCCTCCTGTACCTGATCCGGCGGGAGGAGGTCGACATCCGCGACATCGAGATCGCGCGGATCGCCGACCAGTACATCGCGTACCTCGAGGAACTTCAGAAGCTCGACATCGAGTTGGCGGGCGATTTCATCGTCATGGCCGCCACCCTGCTGGAACTGAAGAGCCGCGCGCTCCTGCCCCGTCCGCCCGAGGTCGAGGAAGGCGAGGAGGACGAGGAGACCGAGGACCCGCGCGAAACGCTCATCCGCCAGCTCATCGAGTACCGCCGCTTCAAGGACGCCGCCGTCCTTCTGGCCGAGCGCGGCCGCGAGATGGCCCGGCGATTCCCGCGGCAGATCGACGCGAAGCTCCTGGCCCAGTACAGCGACGAGGAGAACGTGCCGCCCGGCGAAATCCTTCAGGGTGTGGAGATATGGGACCTCATTAGCGCATTCTCGCAGGTCATCCGCACGCTGGGTTACTCCAAGCCGCGCGAGGTCACGTACGACGACACGCCCGTCGAGGACGCCGCCCGCGACCTCCTCGCGCGGATCGAGAAGGAGAAGTCGATCCTCTTCTCGCAGCTTTTCGAGAAGGGCGGCAGCGTGAGCTTCCTCATTACCACGTTCCTGGCCGTCCTCGAGCTGATCCGCCAGCGGTGCATCGGGGCCGAGCAGGAGGCCGACTTCAAGGACCTGCGCCTGTTCGTGCGCGACCCCGCGACCGAGCAGGTCGTGCAGATCGACCCGAAGGGCGCCGGCGAGTCGCGCGACGCCCTGGAGCGCAAGAAGCCGCGCCGGCCCACCTTCCATCAGAAGGAATCGTTGCGCGAGATGATGGAGGACGTGGAGTTCGAGAAGACCGAGTTCGACGAGATCCTCGACTCGATCAAGGTGCCCGACGTCGAGGCCTATAAGCCGCTGTACTCCGAGAAGGAACTGCTGGGCGAAAAGGACGCCGAGGCCGCCGGCACCGCAACGCCCGACGCCCCTGCCGCGGGAGCACCAGCCGCCGACGGCGCCGCCGCAGAGCCCGCCGCGCCGCAGGCCGATGAGCCTCCGGCCGCCGACGGCCCGGCAAAGGACGGCGCCGCCGAGCCTCCGCCGCCGACGTGAGCGGTTATCGGAACTGAGAGTGCGGGGTGCCATGCTTTCGCTTGTATGTGTTTAGCGTTATGGCCGGACACGGCG
>PMZT01000022.1 GCA_003170085.1 Planctomycetia bacterium
CCGTTCTGCGTCGGCACGGTCACCCGCACCTTGATTTTTCCCCGCGCCGCGCGCACCGGACGGATCACACCCGGAATCACCGAGCGGATGGTCGCCGGGTTGTCCGCCAGCAGGCGCTCGAGCAGGCCGCGCACGCCATCGATGATGCTGTGCTTGACCTTGAGCCTGCCCTGCGCCGTTCGCAGCCGCATCGGTCCTCCGTCAGTCCCCCGGCCGGTAGGAGGTTTCGATCCGCTGCTCGCGCTGGTGCCGCTCGATGGCGAGATCGAGCAGCCGTTCGATGAGCCGCGGATAAGGCACGCCGGACGCCTCCCAGAGTTTCGGATACATGCTGATCTTCGTGAAGCCGGGGATCGTGTTGATCTCGCTCACATAGGCGCGCCCGTCGGCGCACACAAAAAAGTCCACCCGCGCCATGCCCGCGCACTCGAGCACCTGGAAGGCCGCCACCGCGAGCTGCCGCACGCGTTCGCTGATCGCGGGCGGCAGCTCGGCCGGGATCCGCAGCCGCGCGCCGTTCTCGTCGAGATACTTCGCCTCGTAGGAATAAAAGTCGTGTTGCGGCACGATTTCGCCCGGCACCGAGGCCTGCGGATCGTCGTTGCCGAGCACCGCCACCTCGATCTCGCGGCCCTGGATGAACTCCTCCACCAGCAGCTTGCGGTCGTAGCGCAGCGCCGCGGTCCGCGCCGCGGCCCAGCCGGCGGCATCCCGCACCTTGCTCACGCCCACGGAGGAGCCGGAGTTGGCCGGCTTCACGAAAAACGGCGCCCCGAACTTCGCCGCCAGCGCCTCGCGCATCGCCGGCGACTTGCCCGGGTTCACCGTGGCCACGCCCACGTGGATGAAGAGGCACCCCTCGGGGTCCACGAGCCACCAGCGGTCATTGACCTTCTCGACGCGGAAGAACCCCGTGGCCTTGACCTTGCGGTCGGCTCGGCCGCCGTACTTCGAAAGCGCAGTCTCGTGCGCGCCCGCCTTGAAATCGGCTAGCGCGTCGAGCGTCCGCGTGGGAAACTCCTTCCACGCAGCGGACGGGCTCGTCTTCGCCTTGACGAGGAGCGGGCCGGCGTCGGCGGCGAGCAAGGGCAGGCTGCCCGCGCCGATCATCACGCACACGCCGGCGATTGCCGCAAGCATTCGTTCGCGCATGACAGAGCGTCTCCCCGGGAGGCCCTTGGCAGTACGATCGTACGGCGCCTTGCGCCTCGCGCTACTTCTTCTTCTCGGCGGCCGGGGCGGGGGCGGGGACGACCAGCGGCACGCCCAGCACGCCCAGCATCTGCTCGGCCACGAGCTTGTTGCCGGCGGCGTTCAGGTGGACGGTGTCGGGCGTCAGGATGCCCTTGTCCTTGTTGTCCTTATTATTCGCCTTTTCGTAATCGAGGAAGGCCTTGCGCAGGTCGAGCATCTCGACGCTGGTGTCCTTGGCGACCGCGCGGCTGGCGTCGCAGTACTCGTCGAGCATCTTGTCGCGCTCGTTCGAGCCGTCGTTCTTCTCGCCGATCACGGTGGCCGTGCACAGGATGATCCGCGCCCCGGCCGCCTTGATCTTGCCGATGATCTCCTTCAGGCCCGCCTGGTACTCGGGCATGGGCGTGCCGCCCTTCATCGAGCCGTCGGGCGCCTTCTTCCAGTGCCAGACGTCATTGATGCCGATATAGATGAATACGATGGTCGGCTTCTTGGCCAGGACATCCTTCTCGAGCCGCGCCTGGAGGTTCGGCACCCGGTTGCCGCTGATCCCGGCGTTGATCGTCTCGACGCCCAGGTCCTTGTCCTTGGCGTCGATCGAGCCCTTGATGAGCGTAATGAACCCGTCGGCCCGGCTCGCCCCGGCGGTGATGGAATCGCCCAGGAAGACGATGCGGTCGCCCTTCTTCAGGGCCGGCGCCTCGCCGGCAACGGCCGCGGCCGCCACCGAGCCCACGAGAACCAGGATACCGACCACCGTAAGTGAACGTGCCAGCATGGTGAGACTCTCCTTTCGCTGCCGCGGATTTATCGTGGGAGCGCGGCGGCCTCCGTTCCAGCGCCCATGAGCCTATAGCGAACGGCCGGGGGCGTCAAGGAGGAAGAGGCCGGATGCGGCCGACGCACTATTACGACAGCGCTACTTTCCAGGTTTTGCGCGGCGGGTCTCCGTACCCGCCGCGCAAACCGTGTATTCGATCGCGCCAACGCGGCTTCGTTGCGCGGTGGGTACGGAGACCCACCGCGCAAGGGCGAAGTGGCGCTGTAGTATTACTTGCTCCGCCCAATTTTGCTGGCTGCGCGCGACGCCGGCGGCTATTCTGCCTGCCCAGGCGTGCGAGGCAGCAAGAGGCACGTGCAAGCGCCGGCCGCATGAGGCGAGTAACCATGACCCGTTCCGAATGGATGCTGACCTTCGTGCTCCGATGGGTGGGCACCGTCGCGAGCCTCGCGTTCATCGCCGTCATCATGCCGCGCGCCTGGATGGCCGCCTGCCACGAATGGCTGGGGCTGGGCCCGTTTCCCGAGGGGCCGATCGTCGAGTACCTGGCCCGCACGCTCTCGATGTTTTACGCGTTCCTGGGCCTCCTGTTCTGGCTGGCCTCGCGCGACGTCCGCCGCCACGCCGATATGATCTCGGTCTTCGGCGGCCTCCTGCTCGTTTTTGGCGTCAGCGTGCTCGTTATAGATATCGTCCTCGTCATGCCGAGGTTCTGGATCGCCGGCGAAGGGCCGATGACCGTGCTCATCGGGTCGCTCTTTCTCGTCCTCGCCGGGCGAGTCCGCGCCGAGACGGATGTCGAAGAACTGCTATGAGAGCGGCAAGCCAAGAAACTATCTCAGAACTGTGGCACGCCCGCCCTCGGGCGTGCGAATGAGCGAAGAGCACAGCCGAGGGCGGCTGTGCCACATACAATAAAGGCCGTTCGGCGGTAGTTCTTAAGTCTTGCTGTGCGAAGAGATGACACAAGGACCTCAGAAAGGAGTGCGTATCGTGAGCACCGAAACGATTCTCATCGTGGCAGCCTGTGCGATTCTTCTCTCGGCGTCGGCCCTGACGGCGGCCGAAGCGGCCCCGGCAACGCCCGTGACGGCGGCCGCGGCGCCGGCGCCCGAGCCGGTGCTCCTGTGGCCCAAGGGGGCTCCGGGCGCCAAGGGCGATGGGCCCGAAGACAAGCCGCGCATCACGCCGTACCTTCCTGCGGGCGACGGCCCGTTTGCCTGCATCGTGGTCTGCCCCGGCGGCGGATACGGCGGCCGGGCTCCGCACGAAGGCGCCCCCATTGCCAAGTGGCTGAACTCGATCGGCGTGGCCGGCGTCGTCCTCGACTATCGCGTGAAGCCGTACCGGCACCCGGTGGAACTGGGCGATGCGCAGCGGGCGATCCGCGTGGTCCGCGCCCGCGCCGCCGAGTGGAAGATCGACCCCAAGCGCGTGGGCATCCTGGGTTTCAGCGCCGGCGGGCACCTGGCGGCCTCGGCGGCCACGATCTTCGACGCGGGCAAGCCCGACGCCGAGGACCCGATCGACCGCCTGAGTTGCCGCCCCGATGCGGCGGTCCTGTGCTACCCGGTCATCTCCTCCGGCGAGTTCGGCCACAAGGGGTCGTTCGTGAATTTGCTGGGCCCCGACGCCGACCCGAAACTGCGCGAGGAGCTGAGCCTTGAGACCCGCGTGACGCCGCAGACGCCGCCCACGTTCCTCTGGCACACGAGCGACGATGCGGGCGTGCCGGTCGAGAACAGCCTGCTGTTTGCGATGGCCCTGCATAAGAACAAGGTGCCGTTCGCGCTGCACGTCTTCCCGCACGGGCCGCACGGCGTGGGCCTGGCCGACGGCGACCGCGGAGCCAAGGCCCCCGAGGCCCGTCAGTGGCCCGCCCTGTGTGCCGAGTGGCTGAAACAGCTTGGGTTTGCGGCGAAGTAGGGTTATATCGCCCCTTGGACCATTGCGCGGCGGGTCTCCGCACCCGCCGCGCAAAATGGCGTTGTAGTAGTAGGCATGACGGCCTCAAGCGAACGCAGCCGCGCCGGGTAATTGTGCTTACGAAGCGCGCCGGTGCATTCTTTCAGAATAGGAATTGACGGAAGGCTGTTTGCGAAGTATTGTCACATACCGCATGTTGGGTCTTGCGGGTCCAACGGCAACAGTCAGGGGGCGTGGTATGGCCGAGCAAGTTTGGCGGTGCCGGATCGATGGGCAGGAACGCGGCCCATTAACGGATAAGGAACTGCGCCTCTTGGCGCACAGTGGCGCCCTCAAGCCAACTGACTCGGTGTGGCACGAGGCCATGCAGAGCTGGATACCTGCCAAGAGGCTGAAGGGGCTGTTCGCCAGTGAACTGGCAAGGAATCTGGAACAACAGCCGCCGACATCGGAAAAGCAAGTGGGCCAGGCCCAATCCGAGCCTAGAACAAGCGCCATGGCCATTGCCAGTCTTGTGCTTGGTCTAATTAGCATAGGCATTATAGTGTTTTCTTGCCTGAGTGGTTTCACCGTGGGCGGTTATGGCGGGGCAGGCCAAGCGGTCGGGGCGGCGGTCTGGCCATCCGCGCTAATCGCCCTTGTCGGCTTCGGCTTTGGCCTTGGGGCTCATTACGCTATAAAGAGGAGCGGCGGCCAACTGCAGGGTGCCGGATTTGCCTTGGCCGGAAGGTTGCTCTCGATACCACCAATATTGCTTGCGGTAGCTGGGACTGCCTTTGTAATCTACCTTATAGTGGCGATCGCGCGGCCGCAGGCACATAGCGTCAACATCGACGCCACGAAGGTCCTGATCGCCAGCGTTTCAGATGCGACGGAGGCCTACAACGCGAACATTGGCCACTACCCGACGGACGAGGAGGGCGGCCTGACCGCCCTGCTGGTGAAGCCCTCGTTCTCGGACAAGTCGCTGGCCGAAAAGTGGCGCGGCCCCTACGTGAAGCAGGAGCCGAAGGATCACTGGGGCAACAAGCTGAACTACCAGGTGGCGCAGCCGGGCACGCCCGAGGCCGATCAGACGCCCTTCAAATTGTGGTCCAACGGACCGGACGGCGTGGACGGAACGGATGACGATATCAAAAACTGGTCGGATCAGACAACCGCACATCACGGAACAAGTCAGGGAAAGCAATACTGATTTTGCCAAGTCGGGGGACGCATTTCTGATTTTGTATTGGCGGCAGGTCGCGGAGAATCGGTATTGTTCCCCGACATCCCAGGAGATGATCAGGCATGGCATCGTTCTCGCAGCGTAAGGGTATTATTCCCCTGAAGAAGGAAATCCAGATCGATGCCGTGGACGAAAAATTACGCAACGGCCTCTGGACTGCCCTTCAAGTGTTCTACTGGAAGAATTGGGAGCCGGAACAATTCGGCGGATATCAACCCGATCTGGCTCGCGCAATAGACACTCTTGCTTCTCGCGTTTGGATTCATCTGTTTAAGAACCCGATCGATACTCGGCCCGTGTTTTACGAACAGCGGTATGGTCCGGCCGCTGCGTTTCTCCATATTGCGCGCGACTATTTCTTCAGTGCCCAGTGGTACGAGGTGTACGACTTTCTCGAGTTCGTTGCCCAGAATGGTCCGGCGGCCTCCTATGACCCGTTTGCGCTTCTCTGCAATGATTTCTTGGAGACAGAGAACGCGGCATATCGTTTTGTGAACAAGAAAATCGTCCAGATAACGCAACCTCAGGAGATCGCTGCAATTGAGGATGCCGCTTCTTCTGGCCATGACGCAGTCAGAAGACACATTGAGACAGCCTTGGGACTCCTCTCCGACAGGAAGACTCCGGATTATCGAAACTCGATAAAGGAATCGATTTCTGCCGTAGAAAGCCTATGCGGGACCATTGCAGGGGACAGCAAAGCTACACTGGGCCAAGCGATTAAGAAACTAGATCTCAATCTTCATCCTGCGCTTGAAAAGGGCTTCTCTTCCATCTACGGATACACAAGTGATGCTGATGGTATTCGGCACGCAATTCATGAAGAACGCAACCTGGAATTTTCAGACGCAAAGTTCATGCTGGTAGCCTGCTCTGCATTCGTGAATTACCTCATCGCAAAACAAGCTGTGAGGAAATAGGAACCCAATGTCGGGATTTCTGGAATTAGGGACGCTTCCCTATTATGGGCATGACTGAACCTGAAGAGTCTGCCTACCCCGTGTCCCCTGATACCGATACTCGATACCCATAGTCGTAAGTTGCGCGGTCGTCTGGTGCTTGGGGGGCTCTTATATCCGTTCAGCCTGAAGGGCTGGGACGTAACAGCCTTGGGCAACGCCCAAGGTTTACGGGCCGCCAACGAGATTCCTTCCTTATTGTTTTCGAGCCCTGAAAGGGCGCGACGGTCAGTCCCACCCCAGCCCGTGGCGCCCTTTCAGGGCTCAAGAAAGGAAACAAGAAAGGAGATTTCATTCGGCGTCGTTCACCCGGGCGTTGCCCTGGGCTGTTACGTTTCGGCCTTTCAGGCCGAACAACACCCGGCCGGGCGCAGCAGGTCTCCGCACCTGACCCGCAAAAGTATCCGTTCGGGCGGCACGGTCAGTCCCACACGTATCGCTCGTCAAACGCCACCTTGTGGCGCCGGAGGAAGGCCCGATACTCGTCTTGGAACGTTATCTTCCGATGATGTGCCTCCTGGTCCCGAATGTACGCCCGCACGCGGTCCTCGCTGGAGGGGCTGACCGAGAACGCCCCGTACCCATTTTGCCAATGGAAGTTGCGCAGGGCCGGGGCACGCGTCTTCAGCCATTTCGATGAACCTTTCT
This sequence comes from Planctomycetia bacterium, assembly GCA_003170085.1. Lineage (GTDB taxonomy): Bacteria > Planctomycetota > Phycisphaerae > FEN-1346 > FEN-1346 > FEN-1346. The sequence goes on from PMZT01000022.1 coordinate 6,737, forward strand.
TGACCGCCTCAACCAGGTCGGCGGTCGAGAGCGTCCGATGCAGCACAAAGAGAATATGCGCGTGGTCGGCCACGCAGCCGACTTCGAGGCACGGGCATTCCAGGTTGGAGAGGATCCCGACGAAGTAGGCCTGAAGTTCCGGCCGCACGCCCGGCGCCAGCACCGCCGCGCGATCCTTGGTGCTGAAAACGAGGTGAACGAGAATCCTGGCGAGCGATTGGGCCATGGCGATACCTCGTTGCGCCCTTTCAGGGCTGCAAAAGAAAAGAAAACAAAAGGAAATTTCATTCGGCGTCGTTCACCCCGGGCGTTGCCCGGGGCTGTTACGTTTCGGCCCTTCAGGCCGGCCATATAACTCTCTAGGGCTTGCCCGGGAAGTACACCCCCGCAGCATCCTGTCCCCAGTGCGGCCAGCGGGTGGTGAGGCCGTCGGATTCGATGACGATCTTGACGCCGGTGTTTGGCGCGAGCTTCGGGATCGCGCACTCAAACGTCGTTGCGGCGCCAAGCGTCTTCGAGCCGTCGGATTCGCGGTCGGGCAGCGTTCCCCACGAGACCTTCGCCGGCACTTTCATGTTGGTCGAAAACGTGAGCGTGGCCGAACCGTCGGCCTGCACCGTCAGCCTGGGCGCCATGTTCCTTGGCCCAATAATCATCGGCCCCGGCTGCGCTTCCTCGATGACGAGCAGGCGCGGAGAGTCGGCCGTGGGCAGGCTCACGGTCAGCGTGGTCGGCGTGGAGGCGAGGACCGCCGCCGCCACCGCGCGGTCGGTCAGCGGATCGTACGCCGAGACCTTGGCCCCCGTGCCGCGCACGTTCCCGAGCGTAAGCTGGAACGTCTGGTCCGGCATGTCGTAGCGGGCGGGGTCGAGCGGGCCGGTGCCCTTGGCCCACTCATGGCCCATGTTGCGGGTGACCACGTAATAGGCGACGGCGAATCGCCCGGCGTCCATCTGGAAGGGCAGGCACGCGAAGTCGTCGCGCTGGAACCGGTCGGGGTGGGCCGGCGTGCCGTCGCCGCGGAAGACCAGCCGCGGCTTCTCCTCCACGAGCCTGGCCACGGCCAGCGGCCGCGCTACGTCCAGCGGCTGACCCGTCTTCATGACCTTGACCGCGCGGCCGAGGGCCGCCAGTTGTTCGCCGCGCGCCGCCCGCACGGCGTCGGTGAGCTGGAAGCCGTCCTTCGCGAGCGCCGCATAGAACGTCCCTGGGATGACGCCGAGCGAGAGGTCCGACTCGTTTGCCGCGAACACCTCGATCGTGTGCTGCCCCTTGTGGCTGTAGAAGAAGAACGTGCGGAGGAGCGCCTTCGCCCCCACGTGGTTCAGGAGGGCGAGCAGCGCGGGGTCGTCCTTCGCGCAGCCGGCCTGTTTCATGAGATGCGCGGCCCACGGCTGGCGGTCCACGTTGAACTCGGTCTGCCAGACCTGGGCGGTGCGGCCGTCGCCGGGGTTCGAGAACCGGCCGTGGCCCTTCATCGTGTCGGGCCAGGGCACGAACTCGCGCGAGATCATCTCGGTCTTGTATCCATAAAACCACGTTTCGGGCAGGCTCACCTGGAACGTCGGGACGAAGTACGTGCCGGGCACGGCCTCGCCCTTATCCATCTTGCCCTCGGGCTTGCCAAGCGCATCGCGGACGGCGTGGCGTTTGCTCTTGTCGTTCTCGGGGCTGCACAGGCCGGTGTTGGCGTCGAAATCGCGGAACGGGTTCAGCCCCGTGTAATAGTGCCGGCTGAAACCCGTCTGGCCCGGCCAGAGGTCGCCGCCGCCCTCCCACGGGCGCTGGTTCGAGAAGCCGTCGATCAAGGCCACGCCGGGCAGCTTGTTGGCGGGGTCGCGCACGTAGTCCACGGTCATCGGCAGGAGGATCTCGTAGCCGAAGTCCTTGCCCTTGTACTTGAAGCGCGGCTTGGTGAACTCGCGGGCGGGCTTGTAGTAGCACTTGTCCTCGAGCCACTGGCTGCCGAAGGTCAGCTCGTTCCAGACTTCGATGTCGAAGCCCGCGTCGGCGGCGCCCTCGGTCCCGAGGAACTCCTTCGTGTACCGGCAGAGCGCGGCCACATAGGTCATCCAGCCGTCGAGCGTTTCCCTGGCGGCGGGATTGGGCTTGCCGTCGGCGAAATGCTCGAACGAGACCGGGGCGTATTTGAGGGTGTAAAGCTCCAGCCGCCCGGCCTTCACCGGCTTCTTGAGCGGGGCGGAAAGCCGGCACCGCCCGTCGGCCTTATCGGCGGCCACGATTAGCGGAAACGCCGTCTGGTATTCCTGTCCGCGCAGGCCCGTGTAGCCCAGCCGCACATCGTCGGTCTTGTCGATGAAGATTTCGGTGGCGCCCTCATCGGCGTCCTTCAGGAGCTTCACGGCGAAGGCCTTCATCGGGCAGGGTGCGCCGGAATTGGCGTTCAGCAACATGAGCGGGCGGATGCCGTTCTTCTTCAGCGCCTCGAGCCGGAGGCGCAGATTCGTAGGGTTGTTGAGCTGCGTGGGATCGTCGAACTTGAAGCTTCCGAGGCCCACCTCGACCCGGGCCGACCGGATGCCGGCCTCGGCCAGCAGCGCGGCCACCGGCTCGCACGCCTTGATGTCGTGTACGTTGAAGTTGATGCCCAGGCAATCGAGGAACTGCTGCGCGGGCCATGTGTCCATGTACGCCCGCCACGGGGCGAGGTAGTACGATTTCTGGCCGAAGGGGACCGTGGCCTGCAGCGGGTTCTCGTACGGGCCGGCCAACTCGGCGGCGGGGGTCTTGCCGTCCCACGTGCCGATCTCGGCGAGGGCCTTTTGCGTCGCGGCCGAGGGGGGCGTGGGCGCCTCGGCGGCACGAAGGGCTGAGGCCACAAGCGCCGCCAGGGCCACTGCGGCTACCGTCAGAAGAACGACCATGGAGGTCCGTCGCATGTTCGCACCTTTCTTACGCTTGCCCGAAATTGGCCGCGCTCATCCCGGCCTGCGCAGGTTCAACATCATAGCGGGTCGCGCCCGTTTCGCACGGGTTTTGTTCGTTGGCTTGATACAACGACTACCGCGCGAGGTGACGCGGATTTTTTGGAAGGAGCACGGGTTCATGATTCGATGGGTTGTTGCCATGCCGGTGGTTTTCGCGCTCGCCCTTTTGCCTGGCGGAATCGCCTCGGCACTTACGATTAGCGCCGAGTCGGCGCACATCAAGACCATCGGGGCGGCGATGCCGGGCGGGTGGAACCTCCACAGCGAGGGCGACGTGGGCGACTACGTCCGCGCCGACCGTGCCGGCACCGTCCCCGTCATCGTCAGGGCGTATGGGTCGCCGTGCAAAGGCGTGTGGCCGAACATGCAGATCATGGTCGATGGCGAGCCGGGCTCCTCGGTGACGGTCGACTCGAAGGACTGGGCCGAGTACACGCTCAAGGCCGCGATTCCCGCCGGCGTCCACACGGTGACCGTTGCGTTCACGAACGACGCCGTCGAGGGCAGCGAGGACCGGAACCTCTACCTCCAGAAAATCGAACTCAAGAGCGGGGGCGGCGGGCCGGAACTCACCACGGCCGGCCAGGAGGAGTGGGCGGCGCAGGGCGAGAATCGCGAGGACGCGGCCCTCGCGCGGGCCAACAAGGGCATCGAGGAGAACCGCAAGAGCGATGCCCGCATTCACGTGGTTGATGCCTCGGGCAAGCCCGTTGCCGATGCGGTCATCCGGGCGGAACTCGCGCGGCACGACTTCCTCTTTGGCGCCAACATCTACATGTTTGATCGTTTCAAGGGCGTCGAAGAGAACAACGTGTACAAGAAGCGGTTCGCCGAACTCTTCAACTACGCCACCACGGGTTTCTACTGGGTCGCGTACGAGCCGGAGCGCGGCAAGCCGCATTACGCCGACACCGACAAGGTGGCGGCCTGGGCCGCGGAGCACGGCGTCCGCCTGAAAGGTCACCCGCTGCTGTGGGGCGACGCGGCGGGCATTCCGCGGTGGTCGCAAGGCCAGCCGCCGGCCGACGTGCAGAAGGCCCGCGTTTTCGACATCATGCGCCGCTACGCCGGCAAGATCGATCTCTGGGAGGTCGTGAACGAGCCGTCGCATCTACTCAGCCTGAAGATCGACGACCCGTACCGCTGGGCCCGCGAGGCCGACCCGAAGGCGAAGCTCGTGGTCAACGACTACGCGGTCCTCGCGAACGGCTGCCCGGCGTTCTTCTCGCTGCTGAAGAACGCGGCGGCCGCCGGCGTTCCGTTCGACGGCATCGGCATCCAGGCCCACGAGCCGCGCACCCACCGGTTCGAGCTGGACCAGGTGCAGCGGACGCTCGACCGCTACGCCACGCTCGGCAAGCCGCTGCACATCACCGAGTTCACGCCGGCGTCGAGCAACGATCCGATCACGGGCTCGCACCGCAAGGGCACGTGGAACGAGACGGCGCAGGCCGAGTACGCCGAGCGGTTCTACCGCGTCATTTTCGGCCACCCGGCGACGGTGGCGCTGACGTGGTGGGACGTGTGCGACCGCGGCGCGTGGCTGAAGGGCGGGGGCCTGCTGCGGGTCGACCTCAGCCCGAAGCCCGCGTACGATGCCCTGTGGCGGCTCATCCAACGCGAGTGGAAAACGAAGGTCGAGGGCCGCACCGACACGGCGGGCACGATGCCGATGCGCGGCATCCACGGGCAGTACCGCGTACACGTGGAGTTCGGCGGCCGGAAGGTCGATGCCGAGTTCCACCTGGGCAAGGCCGGCCCGAATGAGTGGACAGTGAAACTGCCGGATTGATGGCGCTCCCCTAAGCGAGGGTTTACCATGATATGCAGACTTGTGCCGCTTGTTGTCGCGGCGATGCTCCTGGCCGGTTGCGTTCCGACGGAAGTCCGCCAGGAGCCGCCGGCCCAAGCGCCGGTGGCGGTGCCGGTTCAATCGCCGGTTGCGCCGCCGGCTCCAGCGCCGGTTGTGGCGCCGCCGGCTGCCGACCCCAAGTTCGTTGTCCTGGACGATAAGGCGGCGCGGGAAGCGCTCACCGTCGAGCTGCTGAAAGAGCTGCCGCCCGACGGGCACATCACGATCCGGGCGCATCTCAGGAACCCCACGGGCCGCGAGATCAAGCCGGTCGTCTCGTGGGAAGCCACGGGCACCTCGTGGCAGGGCGAGAGGGTGACGACGCCGCTGCTGGCGCCCGGGGGCGAGGGCGTGATCGAGGTCCACACGAAGGTGGGCGCCAAGCTGTTCCCGCTGCCGCGCGCGAAGATCGAGATTGTCGACGGCACGCACAGGCTCTACGGCTGGTCGTTCCTGGCCGATGCGCTGGCGGGCATCGGCCCGATGGTGCGCGAGTGGAACGTCGTCGGCCCGTTCGACCTTGGCCTGGGCGAGAAGACCGACGCCGAACGAAACGACAAGACCCGTAACCTCCCGCCCCAGCGGGACTTCGTCAAGGGGCGCCTGCCGGGGTGGGAGAATCCGCTGCCGCCCGAAAAGCAGGTTGACCTTGGCACGATGTATCCCGGCAAGGCCGGCAAGCGGACCAGTTGGGAACCGATCAAGGCCGGGCCGAGCGGCCTCGTGGACCTTGCGGCACACTTTACGGGCGATGATACGGTGGCGTGTGCCGTCTCCTACATCCACAGCCCCAAGGGCGGCAAGCACGAGTTCACCTGCGGCAGCGATGACAGCATCCGCGTGGCGATCAACGGCAAGGAAGTTTGGAAGAAGCATGCGGAGCGCGGCGCCGCGTGCGATGCCGACGTCTTCTCGGCCGACCTCAAGCAGGGCTGGAACGAGGTGCTCGTGAAGCTGGCCCACCGGTCGGGCGACTGGGGCTTCTACTTCCGCGTGATCGATCCCGAGCGGGCGCTGAAGTTCGCCCTGCGGCCGGCGGCGGGCGACAAGCGGTAGCCTCTGTAAGGCCGTTTCACTTCTTTTCGAGCGGGCCGACGCGCCACTCGAGGATGCCGCCGGAGACCTTGGGCTGGAGCTTCACCTCGAGCCTGAGTTCGCTCGTCGTCACCGGCTCGAACGTGACCTTGTTGAATGCATCCCTGGCCGTCGCGTACGCGGCGCCGGCGGTCAGCTTCACCGGCTTCCAGTCGTTGCCGTCTTTGTACAGAAGCTGCCACGAGGCCGGCACGCGGCAACCGCCGTGGCCCGTGTCGTCGAACCAGTAGACATCCGACCATGTGATGGTCTGCGGCCGCTTGAAGGCGTACGCGACCCACTCGGGCGTGCCCTTGTGGTCCCACCACGTGAATCGCGGCAGGCCGTCGTCGCCGGAACTCTTTGGCAGAAGGCCGTCGCTGAGGGCGTCGGTCGTGTCCCCGGGGTGGCAGTGTGAGGCCGTGGTGGTCATCGCCGCATTCGCCGCGGCCACCGGCGCCTCGGTCCATTTCGCGGCATCGGCGGCGCTGCTCACGGTCGGGAAGGCCGAGATCCGCAGCCTGGCCCAGCCCATCGGCACGAGTGTGACGGTCTCGAGAGGCTCGGCCGTGCGGGCCGGGCTCGGCTGGAGCACCGCCACGAGGCCGTACCGGTCGAGACCCCACTCGGGAATCTTGCGGGCCTTGGCCTTCGCCTCCAGCGGCGCGGCGTCGAGGGCGAACGGAAGGGCCGCCACGTTCCACTCCTTCTTCGTGACCTGGACCGACGCCTCGGGGTTCTTCGGATCGATCTCGAGGCCGTAGTTCCAGTCGCTCGTGGGCAGGACCTCGAAGCCGGGCCACGCGTCGGTGCCGCCGTGGCGGACCCACTTCTCGCCGATCTTGAGCGAGAAGATGAGCGGTCCGCGGCTGACGCTCACGCTGTTCTGGTTTTTCTCCCACACGGTGGCCGCCAGGTGCATCGGCAGTTCCAGCGTCACAGAATCGCCATTGCTCCATGTCCGCTCGATCGCGATGTACGACAGCGGCGCGGCCTTGACGTCGACGGCCTTGCCGTTCACCGCCACCTTGGCGCCCGTGCACCAGCGCGGAACGCGCAGGTACAGCGGGAAGCGGACGGCCTTCGCCGTCGCCACCGTCAGCGTCACCTGCTCATCCACCGGGTAGCCGGTCGTCTCGGTGATCGTGACCTCCGCGCCGTCGCCCACCTTCGCCAGGGCTTCGGCGGACGAGCCCACCTTCGCGCGAACCTCCGACGGGGCGTACAACGAGGCCGCGAGGCCGGCGTCGGGCGTCGCCAGCCACATCTCCTCGGCGTAGTACGGCCAGCCGTGCGCCACATTGTGCTGGCAGCAGCGGTACCCGTGCGGGTCGTACGCGAACATGCAGCCGCCGTTCTGGATGCCGGGCGAGTGGTTCTTCGCGTCGAGGACCGGCTGGTTCGAGGCCGTCAGGTAGTGCAGGCCCCGCTGGTCGGGCGGCTGCGACGCCGGCAGCGAGTTGAACGCGACTTCCTCGCAGCGGTCGGCCCACAGCGGGTCGCCGGTGACCCGCGTGAGCATCTCGAACGAGTGCATGTACTCGACCATGGAACACGTCTCGGCGCCTTGGCGCGGGTCGCCGTAGCCCTTGCGGCAGTTCTCATCGGCGCCGAACATGCCGCCGGGCACCTGCCCGTAGAGGCCCATCAGGGTGTCGTAGTCGCGATAGGTGGCCTCGATGAATTTCGCGTTCCTGGCCTGCATCCAGAAGACCGCCGGCTCGCGGAAATCCTGCGTGAAGTTCACGCCGTGCCAGTTCGCGACGCCGCCGGCCCAATCAAGGGTGCGGCGGTGGATCTTTTGCGCGAGTTCCAGCAGCCACGCCTCGCCCGTGCGGTTGTAGAGCCAGTAAATGCTTTCGAGGTTATCGCCGCCGCGCACCTTCTGCCACGACCCCGGCAGGCAATCCTCCTCGGGCAGGGCGAGTTCCCAGCGGAAGTACTTCGTCATGAGGTCGAGGACGCGCTTGTCGCCGCTGAACTCATAATAGGATTGGAGACAGTTGAGGGCGAGCATGTTCGGCCACAGGTCGGGCTTGCCACCGACGCTCTTCAGGTTCGACTCCGGGCCGAACCAACCGTCGGCCCGCTGGCTGGCCAGGATGCCCTCGATCCACGGCTTGGCTTCCTTCATGATCCGCTCGTGGCCCAGGACGTACCCGAGGTCGCCGAACCCCTTGAGCCAGTAGGGCAGCTCTTCCCAGCCGCTCTTGCCCTTGCCCGTGGGGTTGAGCCACGCGTTGCCCTCCGCCTTGCACCACGGGCTGATCTCGGCGAGGTGGCCGCTCATGCCATCGGCCTCGATCTCGAGACTGCGGCGCAGCCACCCCTTGGGCTTGATCGCCCCGATGGGCAGCTTGACGAACGGGCTGGGCGCGAGCGGTTCGCGATTGGACGCGTAGAACGGGTTCTTCGCCGCGGTCGGAGGCCGTTTGACGACCGTGACCTTCGTGTCGTCGGCCGCGCACGCGAAGGCGGCAACCAGGAACAGGATCACCGTGGCCATGCCGATCGAAATGCGCATCAACGTTTCTCCTTTGCAAGAACAGCGCCCGGCGTTTTTCTCGCGGGCCTGTCGCCCGATCACTTCGTCTTCGCCGCCGGCGGCGCGCCGGCCCCCGCCACCGTAACCCTGACCCGCCCGGCCACGAGCCGCTCAAAATCGTACGTCCGCCGCGCGGTCTCCAGCAGTTCAACCCAATCGACCTTACGCATGCCTTCCTGAACCGAGCGTGAATTCGCGGTGATGCGGACCGGCCGGGTGAAATCGAGCCGCTCGGCCGAGAGCTCGACCTCGACCTCGCGGATATTCCGCGCCAGGACCGCGACGAGGTTCTGCGCGGGCACCATCCGGCCCGTGAGCTCGTAACCTTCGTTCAGGTACAGGGCCCGCTTGGCCCGCGCGAGATCCTCTTTGCGGGTGATCGTGAGGACGCGCTTGGCGCGGAAGTCGAACTCGTCACGCGCGGTCGCGATCGCCCGGACGTAGTAGTCGCGGCCCTCGTACAGGCGATGGAAGATCAGGCGGCACTCGAGCGGCCACGGGTCGCGCCGCGTCGAAGACCCGCCGGGGAGGGCCGTCGCGGCGAACTCGCGGAACCGGTCGGCCTTGACCCGGACGTCGTGCCCTTCGCCGGGGTATTCGATCCCCTCGAACTTCTTGGCCCCGAGGCGTTTCATCTCGGCGGCCACGTCGCGCGAGATCGTGGCGATCCCTTCCTTTTGCCCGGCCTCGATGTCGGTGGCGCCCCAGTGGGCCTGGACCCAAAGGTTCAGCACGTTTGGCAGGTACAGCGTGGCGCCCTCGACCCGCGCCTCGGTGAGCGGAAACGAGGCGATCGGCACCGCGCCGGCCCATTCGCCGGGCGAAAAGAGCACCGTGCCCCACGCCGTGTACCCGCCGCGCGAAACGCCCGTGAGGATCGTGCGGTCCGAGTCGACGTTCGCGCGGTGGCGGATATCGTCGAGCACGCGCAGCGGGTACTCAACGGTTACGCGCGTGGCCTCGTACACGCCGGGCTGCGGCGACTCGGCGGCGGCGAGCAGGAACTTTCCGGCGTCGGGGCCCAGCCAGCTTTCGAGCGAGGCCAGGGCGCCGTCGGCGTTGCCGCCCGTGCCGTGGCAGGTGATGATCAGCGGCCAGCCGCGCGGGGCATCGGCCTGGTAATTGTCGGGCACGCGCAGGACGTACTTGACGGCGGGGACGTCGGCATCGCCCCTGGTCTCGAACTTCTGCCGCCCGGGTGCGAGCGGCTGCCGCGTTGAAGACCCGCCGGGGAGGGCTGCCGTGGAGTGGAGCAGGGCCTTGAGATCGTCCCATGATTTCGGCGCGACGGCGGCGAACCGGGCGGCGATCTCGGCCCGCTTGGCGGCATCCGGCTCGGCAAAGAACGCCTGGAGGATCGGACGGGCGTCGCCGGCCGGAGATGCAGCGGGCGCAGCAGGCACGGCGGGCGCAGCGGCAGCGGCCGGNNGCGCGGCGGGTCTCCCGACCTGCCGCGCCGGTTGCCGCTAAGCTTCGCGAACATGTGGCATTTGTGCGCGGTGGGTCGGGAGACCCACCGCGCAAAGTCACAAGTTGAACTGTGGTCCTCGGCATGGGCGTGCCTCCGTGCATTTCGTCCGGAAACTCGCCCTATCCTACGCCGCCACGGCGGCTGCGCCAAGTTCGTTGCCGTAGGGTCACGTCGAGAAGGCGTTGACCCTCCGCTTCGCAAACGCTAGTGTGGAAGACCTGCGAGGGGAAAGGGATTGCTTATGCGAACGTGGCCTCTGGTTGCGGTCGTGATCCTTGCGCTGGCCGCAGGTTGCCAGCCCAACGTGGCCGATAGGGCGCCGCCGCCAGCGAAGGCCGACGAGGTCGAAGAGCACCGCCCCGACACGGTCCGGATGGAGGTCGATTCCGGCGATGGCGCGCAGTACTCGCTGAGGACCGGCAAGAGCTACTCCTGGGGATATGGCTGGCATTGGGACAAACTCGAGAAGATGGTCGCCGACAAAGACCGGCTGATCCTGGACGTCGATGGGTCCACGAACCGCCAGTCTCTCCAGCGGCTGATCGACCTCTACCTCCAGAAGCCCGGGTTCTGGAAAGAGATCAAGATGACGCCGGCAGACCCCGACCGGCGATTCGCACACTGCGAGGCCACGCTGCGCATCGCCAAGTCCGAGTTTGCGCAGGGCGAGCCGATTCCGATCGAACTGAACTTCATCTGTGAATATCACCTCGGACAGGAATGGGCCTTCTGCTCGCCGGTGTTCCTGCAGGTTCAGGACGCCCAGGGGCGCGAGGTGAACCTGTTCCAGCGGCCCGTGGTCGAGGCGAGCGGAGGCATTCGGTCCAAGGTCTTTGGTGCCGCGCAGCCGGAGGACAGGATCATCGACCTGACCGCGTTCAAGGAACCCTACGAGGGCGCCGAGTTCGTCTACCGCTTCGAGCCCGGCACCTACACGGCCACGTTTCATTTCTCCATCGGCTGGCCGCGCGGGCACCTGCTGGGGTCCGGCATGGTGCATCTTATGGACCCGCGTATTTTCGGGCCGAAGTGTAGTAACACGGTGACCTTCACCGTGCGGGCGGCGAAGCCCGCGAGTTCCGAGGAGGCCGCGGCGCTGATCAAGAAGGCCGACGCCCTGGTGGCCGAGAGCAAGGCGAACGAGGCCGTCGCGGCGTACAAACGGGCCGTTCTCGCGCTCGCCGACCAGGCGCGGATCGAGGCGGTCATCCGGCAGCTTCTCCTCGTCAGGGCCGTGGAAGCCTTTGATGAGGGCCCGCCCGATGACGATCATCCGAAGAAACCGTTGCCGGATCGTATCAAGGCGTATATGGCGGAGCACAGCGAGGGAGAGATACCGGATTGGGTCAAGCAAGAGGCATTCGGCCTGTCGCTCCTGCACCTCTCGGCGGACCAGACCCCCGTGTGGTATCGAAGGTTTCTGAAGCACTGCTCCCTGGATTTCGATCACGATTACGAGTCGCCCGAGGGGAAAAACATCTCGCGCTTCGGTGACTGTCGTGTGGATCTCTTATCGTACCCGTTGTACCGGTCGCTCCTCATGGAAGATTTTCGCCGCGGAAAGGACTGTCCGAAAGAGGCGATCGGAATCTACATGAGCGCGGTCGAGCCCAAAGACACGGAGTTCATGCGTCTGGCCTTGGCGGCCGAGCCCGAGACCGTCCTGGAATACTACGGCCGGGTCCGGGCGCCGCGCGAGTTGCTGCCCGACATCGCCCGTTTCTTCGATAATCACACGAACACCTGGGGCAACGGTCGTGGGACGCAGGCCTGCATCTGCGACGCGGCCTTCAAGGCATTCGAGAAGGCCGCCGGCCTGGACCTGGGTTTCAGCGCGACGGAAGAGCGCGATTTCGAAAGGGTCAAGAACCGGAAGGCCATCCGCGAGTTCCTCGAGAACTGGCTCAGCCGACCGCAGCCGAAGCCGGCCGAGAAGAAACCGGGATAGGAGAGACCCCCATGACCGTTCGCGTTGCCGTCGTCGGCTTGGGCATGATGGGCACCACGCACTTCAAGGCGTACCAGGAGATTGGCGAGGCGCGGGTCGTTGCCGTGTGCGACGTCGAGGGCCGCAAGCTCTCGGGCGACTGGTCCGGCGTGGCGAGCAACATCGACACCGGCGCGGCCAGGCACGCCGACCTCTCGTCGCTCCGCACGTATTCGAGCTATGACGATCTGTTGAAGGACGACGGGGTCGACCTGGTCGACGTGTGCCTCCCCACGTTCCTGCACGCCGAGATGGCCCTCCGTTCGTTCAAGGCGGGCAAGCACGTGGTCTGCGAGAAGCCGATGGGCCGGACGTCGCGCGAGGCCCGCCGCATGGCGGTGGCCGCCGGGCGCGCGGGGCGGTTCCTGGGCGTCGGGCACGTTCTCAGGTTCTGGCCCGAGTACGTAGCCATGAAGGAGATGATCGATTCCGGCCGTTACGGCGCCGTCCGCAGCGCGCATTTCTCGCGGTTCTCGCCGCGGCCCGAGCGGTCGTGGAACAACTGGCTGCAGGACCCCAGCCGCAGCGGCTCGGCGGTGCTCGATCTGCACATTCACGACACCGACGCGGTGCAATGGTTCTTCGGACGGCCGGCGAAGGTGACCTCGCGCGGCACGTTTGACGCGGCGGGCGGCGTCAGCCACATCCTTTCGGCGTTCGACTGCGAGGGCGGCGCGATGATCGTGGCCGAGGCCGGATGGGACTTTCCGCCGTCGTTCCCGTTTCGGATGACCGCGCGGGTGATCTTCGAGGAGGCGGCCGCCGAGTTCGATTCGACGCGCACGCCCACCCTCATCGTGCACAACGCGAAGACCGGCGAGGTCGAGGCGCCCGCGTTTCCGCAGGTGAACGCCTATGCCGAGGAACTGCGGTACTTCGTCCGGTGCATCGCCGAGGGCCGGCCGCCGGAGCGAATCACCCCTGCCGATGCCGCCGCGGCGATTGCGATCGTCGAGGCCGAGATCAAGTCGGCCCGGTCGGGCAGGGCGGTCAAGGTGGAAGTGTAACCGGGGTTACTTCGCCGACTTCCGCCCCTTCTTCGCATCCTCCGCCCGCTGCTCGGCGGCCTTGTCGGCGGCCGCGGCCAGGCGGCGCGACTGGGCGGCGCTGCGGCGCATCTCGGCAACCGTCTTGACGTGAATCCGCGCGGCGCCCTTCCACTTTCGGGTGCCGAGGTACTCACCGCGGCGCTTCGCGTCGGCCAGACGTTTCCTGGCGGCGGCAATCTCGCGGCGATACTGCGGCAGCCACGCGGCCTCGGCCACGAGCATCTCGTCGGTCATCTGCCAGATTTCGGGCGGGTTGCACACGGCCGCCACCAGCGGATCGTGCAGCATCGCCTGCTTGAGGAGCGTGAGATCGCCCCGCACGGCCGCGTGTACGCTCATCCGCTGCACGTTGACGCTGGCCGAGAGCGTTGCGGCGCACGCCAGCGGCAGGTCGCCCACGTGCGGAATCGCGATGCCATTGGCGTCGACATAGCCGGGCACCTCGATGATGCAATCGTCGGGCAGGTTCGGGATGCAGCCGGAGTTGCGCACGTTGAAGTGCCCGCGATACGTGCGGCCGGTTTCGAGGGCCTCGATGATCCACGACCCGTGCTCGGTCGAGCGGTCGTCGGGGCCGATGGGCTTGTCCTCGGCCTTCAGCCACGAGGGGAAATCGGTCTCGAACCAGTGGCGGCCCTCGGTGCACACCCGCAGGTACCCGCCCGTTTCGCCGTTGATCCACGACGAGAGGTCGATCCACTTGCGGATTTCGCCGGGGCGCTTGCGGTACCACGGGACGTACTCCGAGAGGTGCCCGTTCGATTCGGTCGAGTAGTAGCCGAACCGGCGCAGCACGTCGATCCGCACCTTCTCGGTCCGCGCGTACACCGGGTGGCGCTCGAAGGCCTCGAGGAGTTCCTTGCCGCCGATCTTACGTCCCTTGTAGATAATCTGAATATACCACGTCTGGTGGTTGATGCCCGCGCAGAGGATCTGGCAGTCCTTCTTCCAGTCGCGGGGGTCGGCGTCGGCGGGCGGGTCGCCGTGCAGGTGCGCCAGGGCGCTGTAGATCTGCCGCCAGCCGCCCTCGACGCCGTGGCACAGGCCCACGGTCCGGACCCGGCCGAACTCGATGGCGGCCCACGTGTTCATCGCGTTCGGGTTGGCGTAGTTGAGGAACAGGGCGTCGGGCGCCGCGACCTCGCGGATGTCCTTGCAGAAGTCGAGGATGCACGGGATGTTCCGCTGGCCGTACAGGATGCCGCCGGCGCAGAGCGTGTCGCCCACGCACTGGTCCACGCCGTAGCGGAGGGGAATCTCGACGTCGAGCTTGAACGCCTCCAGCCCGCCGATGCGCGTGCAGTTGATGATGTACTTGGCACCGGCCAGCGCGCGGCGGCGGTCGAGCGTCGCGCTGATCGTTGCGGGCAGGCGGTTTGTCCGCAGGTCCTTCTCGCACAGCCGCACGACCCTGTCGAGGTTGCGGCGGTTGATATCGGTCATTGCGAAGTGCGTGTCCGCCAGCTCGGGCACCGCCAGGATGTCGCGGAACAGGCGCCGCGTAAACCCCACGCTGCCGGCCCCGATAAATGCCACCTTGATCGCCATTGCCGCACACTCCTTTCGCGCCGCTGCGCGCCCTCGACGTTTGCCGCCTTGTCATATATCCGGCCGGCGCCGAGTTGGCAACAGGAATGAGGCGGCCGTTTTTTGTTTGGCGATAGGCCCGCGCGGGTCTAAGCTACGGGCACTTTTATGGGGTTTGAGAGGGAACCGTTACGATGAGATTCGGTCTTGCGTGTCTTCTCGGCGTCGCGACGCTGGCGCTGTTTGCCTGTGCCGCCGCGGGCGACCCGGCGGTTACTACGCCTCAATCGCCCGCCGCCGCCGCGGTCGCTGCCCCCGCTGCGCCCGCGCCCGCGGTTGCTGCCCCCGCTGCGCCCGCCGCCGATCTGGACAAGGCGATTGCCGCGCTGCGCCGGATCGACCCGGCCACGATCGGGCAGCGTCCGGACGATCCTCGCCGCAAGGAACTGTCCGTCGCGATGGACGCCCTGGTCAAAGCGGGCAAGGGGGGTGCCGAGCGGCTCAAGCAGGAGATTCACAGGGCGGCCACGGCCGGGGAGCCCGTCGGCTTTTTCCAGATCAGCGCGACAGAGCTTCTGTGGCAGATCGGAAAGCTGGACGAAGCGCAGTCCATCGCCGACATCTGGAAGGACTTCCCATCGTTTGGCGCGCACTACGAGACGGTGGTCTCTCTGGCTTTCGAGGCGGCCCAGACCCGCGATCCACGCGCCCTCGCGCTGATGGTGGCGGTCCTCAGGGATAAGAAGGGCCGCGCCCTCTCGCCGGACCCCGCCATGAAGGAGCCTCTGGTCTGGCCGACCACGGCCCGCGTGGTCTGGGGCGTTTATGGGCCGCAGGCGCTTCCGGCGCTGGAGCGGTTGCTGGACGAGACGCCCGACGAGACGACGCTCGAAACGGCCGTTCAGTTGCTGGCCGATGCCCAGTACCTGCCGGCCCTTGCCCGGATCCGTCGCCTGGCCCGCGAGGGCATTGGGGCGCCGCGCCAAGCCTCTATCTGGGCGCTTGGCTATTACGGGCATCCGCAGGATTTCGACTTCCTGGCCGAGGGGCTGAAAGAGAATCCCACGGTGGCGGTGCTGTTTGTCGCGGCGTTCGCCGAATATGAGGACCTGCGGGCCGTGCGGCGGCTCATCCCCCTGCTGGGCTCCAGCGATTCGGATCTTCGGACCAGGGTCATCAAGGCGCTTGCGGGCCTGCCGTGCGCGGCATCGCTGGAGGCGATGAGATCGTATTCGCAGATGCCGCCGATGATGGAAGCCATGCGAAAAGCCGAAGTCGTCGGATGCACGACGTCCCTTCAGGCTCTCCTCAAGACGGTGGACGCGACCCCGCAGGCCTACGCGGCAATGTCGCCGCAGGACCGCGATCGCGTGGGGGCGTCGGTTCTCCGCGCGGAGCAGGAGAAGGGACAGTTGAAGGCCGGTGACCGGCGGCTGACGCACGATGAGTTCCTGAAGGTTGCCGCCGATTGGAAGGCCAAGCGCCGCCTTGCCGAGGGCGAATATGCCTGGGTGCGGCCCGCGCATCTGGCGGCCGTTGCGACCGCGCAGGACATCGACCTTCTGCTGGAGGTTCGTGCGGCGCTCTTCACGAAGTCCTCGCGGGAATGCCTCGATGCGGCGCGCGACATCGAGCGGGTGGTCCAAAAACTCAGCCGCAGCCGCTATCGCAAGGAAGTGGGCCTGTGCGAGAAGATCGAGCCGCCGGCCCCTGCGCCCGCCACCTCGCCCGCCGCTACACCCGCCGCCAAGTGAGCCGGCCTGTGGCAGGATCAGGCGACTTGCGATAGAGCGAAAACATCGTGCCCGCGGGTCGCTGCCGGGGTTCATTAGGGTGGGAATTGTCCTGCGGGAGCGCGCGATGGCTCTATCCACTCGGTGGTTGACGATGATCGTGGCGGCGGGTCTAACGCTGGCGCTGCTTGCGACCTCGCTTGTCCTTTGTGCTGCGCCGCCTCCGGACGAGGAGATCGTGCTACTCGCCCCGCGGCTGCGCACCGCGGATACCGGCGGCTCCGGCGCCGCGTCGCAGGGCGCCGACATCCCCCGGCCCGCGCCACGGATCGCCGGCGGCGCGTGGGCCGCAACGCTCAAGGAACATCCGCGCCTGTATGGCTCGAAGGCGTACCTCCAGGCCCTCGCGAAGGCGAAGCCCAAGGAGTACAACATCGCCCGCACGGGCAACTGGTTGCAGGCGGTGGGCATTGCCAATGCGGTCGAGGGTGTGCCGCGCGAGAAGATCGAACCGTTTATCGCTACGGCCAAAAAGCACGTGGCGGCGGGCGTCACGAACGCCCACCAGGACACGCACCTGGCGCTGACGGAGGTCGCGCTCACCTACGACTTCTTCTACGATGCCCTCTCGCCCGAAGATCGCAGCGCGATGATCGCCTGGCTGAACGGGCACCTCGCCAAGTTCACCGCCGACGAAAACGCGTTCCACAACTCGACGCTCTCGAAGATCGAGTGCTTCCTCCAGATCGCCTACGCCACCGCCAACGATAACCCGCGCGCGATGGAGTTCCGCGACTACGCGATCAAGAAGCTTTACGAGGGCCTTGTGGCGCCGGCGCTCGTGGAGTTCGGGGCGGGCGGCGGGTACACCGAGTGCGGCTGGTACACGCGCGGCTGCCTGTGGAACCTCGTCAAGGGCCTCGAGATGGCCCGGCGATTCGACGGCTACGACGGCTTCGCCAAGGCCCCGCGGTTCTTCTACCAGCGCCTGGCGTACGAGATGCTCGAAGGATACCCCGGCTTCGGCGAGTATGGGGCCGAGCATTACGCCGTCGAGGGCGACGGCGCGAACACCTACGGCGGCCACACGGAGTATCCGCGGGAACTCCGCACGGTGCTGGCCCAGTATTACCGCGGGTCGGAACTCGCGCGGTTCGTTGCCGCCAAGCGGCGGGCGGGATCGAACCCGCAGGTGCGGCTCATGGATTTCCTTTACGAAGAGGACCCGGACCCCGCGGCCGACCTCCGCACGTTCCCGCTGGCGCACGCGGCCACGGGTATCGGCAAGGTCTACGCGCGAAGCGACTGGTCGGACGACGCCACCTGGCTGCGCTTCGAGTGCGGGCCGTACTGGAATCAGCATCAGCACTTCGAGGCGGGCAACTTCGAGATCTTCCGCCACGAGCCCCTGGCGACCGAGAGCGGCGAATATTCCTCGTGGGGCGACGACCACGCCCTCGGTTACCTGATACGCACGATTGCCCATAATTGTATCCTGGTCCACATGCCCGGCGAGAAGTGGATCCAGATGCGCGACTCCTGGAAGGACGCCCCGGGGAACGACGGCGGCCAGATCAACAAGTGGGTCTGGCCGAAGGGCAACCTGCCGGAGTTCCTCGCGAACCGCGAGGCGTACCACCGCGGCGACCTGGTGGCCTACGACAACCGGCCGGAGTTCCTGTTCGTCGCGGGCGACTGCACGCCGGCCTACGCCCCGGAGAAGCTCCGCCAGTGGGTCCGCCAGATCGTCTTCCTGCGGCCGGGGACGTTCGTCATCTTCGACCGCGTCGTGAGCACTCGCCCCGAGTACGCGAAGACGTGGCTCCTCCACATGATGAACGAGCCCGAGATCGAAGGCGCGAAGGTCACGATTGCCAATGGGCCGGGCCGCCTTGTCTCGCACACGCTCCTGCCCGAGCGGGCCGCGGTCCAGAAGGTCTATGGCTATACCTATGGTGGGAAGACATACGACCCATGGCCGACGCAGGAGTCGCCGCCG
Source organism: Planctomycetia bacterium (assembly GCA_003170085.1). Lineage (GTDB taxonomy): Bacteria > Planctomycetota > Phycisphaerae > FEN-1346 > FEN-1346 > FEN-1346. The sequence continues at coordinate 24,922 of PMZT01000022.1, forward strand.
GCGCCGAAGTGGCGCATCGAGGTGCGGCCGCCCGAGCCGCGGACCGACGACCTCTTCCTGCACGTGATGTTCACGGGCGAGCCGGAGCCGGTCGAGCTCCTGCGAAAGGGCAAGGCCGTCGGCGCCCGCATCGGCCAGGCCGAGGTGCTCTTCGAGGGGAAGGTCGGCGGGAGCCTCCGCGTGGGCGGGAAGAAGACGCCGCTCAAGGCGGGGCTGAAACTGAACGAGTACGAACGGTAGCCGGCGTTAAGCGCGGCGGGTCTCCTGACCCG
>PMZT01000265.1:0-1211 GCA_003170085.1 Planctomycetia bacterium
CAACTGCCAGAAAACACAGTCACACCCCGCAAAATCAACGGCCGGACGCCGGGGCCGGCGGGGGCGCCGCACCGCCCTGCCGCCCGAGTTGCTTCAAGAGGTCGTCCAGGTTCTTGCGAGCCGGCGAGCCGGGCGGGTCAACCCGCAGCGACTCCTGGAATTCCGCAATGGCCTCGTCATGGCGGCCAAGCTGCCGGAGCGCCATGCCGAGGTTGTTATGGATGCCATTGAGGCCCGGCCTGAGGCGCGCCGCCTCGCGGAAGCATTCCAGCGCCTCCTTGGAATTGCCCTGCAAGAGAAGCGCCCCGCCCAGGTTGCCGTCGTAGAGGGCGGTGTCGGCGGGATTCAGGCGGATCGCCTCGCGATACTCCGCGATGGCCTCGTCGAGCCGGCCATAGGCCAGGAAGACCATCCCGAGGTTGCTGTGGGCCGAGGCCAGCCCGGGGTTGTACTGAAGCGCCTTGAGAAGATGGTCCGACGCCTCGCTCACGTTGCCCTCGTTCAGCAGCGCCCGCGCCAGGTTGTCGTGGGCGGTCCAGTTGCGGGAGGTCACGGCAAGCGCCCGCCTGAAGAGCGTTTTCGAGTCCTGCCAGAACCTGACCTGCCAGGCGCTGGCTGCGACGCACGCGACGAGCGCCGCAACAGCCAGCACCCTGAAGACGACCGCCGCCCGGCGCGACTCCGCCGCAAGGTCCCGCGCCAGCCACACCGCCGCCACGAAGATGCCGACCAGCGGCAGATACGTGTACCGGTCGGCCATGGACTGCGCGCCCACCTGCACCAGGCCGATGGCCGGCACAAGCATCCCCAGGTACCAGAGCCAGCCCACCGCCAGGTACGGGCGCCGCCGCCCTTGCCACACGACCAGCACCGTCACGCCGAGGACCACGGCGGCCGCCGCGGCCACCTGCCAGACCGCGGGTACCTCGCGCGGATAGAAGACCGCCAGGTCGTCCGGCCAGACCGTCTTCCGCAGGTACGCGAGGTAAGCGATGGGAACGTTGGCCAAGCGATCGGCCAGCGGCAGCACATCGGCCGACGCCATCGCCCCGCTGGCCCGCTGGGCCACAAAGGTGATCGCCGACGAGCCGGCCGCAAGCAGAAGGAGCGGGAGCTTTTCGAGCACGAGGCGCCCGATCGTGCGTGCTTCCGCCGCGGCGCACGAACCATACGCCGTAGGGGCGGCCCCGTGTGGCCGCCCGCCGTGTCCG
>PMZT01000265.1:1219-2947 GCA_003170085.1 Planctomycetia bacterium
AGCGGCCAGTAGTCCAGGAGCAGCATCACGAAGGGCAGCGTTACGAGCATCGGCTTGGCCATGAGGCCGTAGGCCAGCAGCACGAAGACCGGCACGTAGCGCGCCACGCTTGGCCGCGCGGCATAGCGCACGTAGGCCAGGAGCGCGAAGAGGCCGAAGAAGGTGCTCAGCACGTCCTTCCGCTCCGCCACCCATGCAACTGACTCGATGTGTAGCGGATGCAGCGCAAAGAGGCCCGCCACGACCGCGCTCGGCCAGACGGTGGCGGTCATCCGCCTGAGCAGCCAGAAGAGCAGTACGGCGTTGGCCGCGTGGAGGCCCACGTTCACCAGGTGGTGCCCGCCCGCCCAAGGGCCGAAGAGTTGCCAGTCGGCCCTATGCGAGAGCCACGTCAGCGGGTGCCAGTTGCCCTTTTCCAGGCTCGTGAAGGCCCACGCGGCGCCGCCGGGCGAAAGGCCCGCCTTCACGTGCGGGTTGTCGTAGACGTAATGGTTATCGTCGTAGCAGATGAAGGCGGCGCCTTGCATCGGCCAGTACACGGCGGCCGTCGCCAGGACGAGGGCCGCGCCGGCGGCCACGCTCCAACGCATTTCAGATCGTGGATGCATCCTACGGCGTCCCTTCGGGCAGCCCCTGCTCGTCGCGCAGCCGGCGCTCTTCCTGGAGGTAGCGGATGGCCTCGTCCTTGCGGCCGAGCTTGTGCAGGAGGGCGGCCATGTTGTGGTTCAACTCCGCGTTATCCGGATACAGCCGCAGGCCCTCGCGGCCGCACTCAAGGGCCTCCTCGATCCGGCCCGCGCCCACGTAGGCAGCCAGCATGTTAGCATAAAACGTGGCGGGGGCGGCCGGATTCAGGCGTACGGCCTCGCGGAACTCCTCCAGCGCCGGCTCGAACCGCTCGAGCAGGTACAGCACCGTGCCGCGCTGGTTGTGCGTGTCGGGATCGAGCGGGTCGCAGCGGAGCGCCCGGTCGTACTCGGCGAGGGCCTCTTCATACTTCTGGCGGGCGAGCAGTGCATCGCCGATCTTAAGGTATCCAAACGAAAAGTCGCCGGCCACCGCCAGGGTGCGACGGAAGAGCGTCACGCTGTCGGACCAGTACGCGACCTGCCGCGCGGTCATCGCCGTACACACCGCAAGCGTCACCGCCGCCACCACCGCCAGCAGCACCGCGCGGCCGCGCCGGCCGGCCGCCAGGTCCGCTGCGCCCCACGCCAGGGCGATAAAGAGACCGATGAGCGGCACGTAGGTGTACCGGTCGGCCATCGCCTGCCGACCGACCTGCACCAAGCCGATAACCGGCACGAGCGTCCCCACGAACCAGAACCAGCCGACAGCCAGATACGGCCGCCGCCGCGCCTGCCAGACCGTCAACCCCGTAATCGCCGCCAGCAACGCCGCCGCGGCCAGCGGCTGCCACAGCGGTCGCCCGGCCACAAACGGGTAAAACACCCCGAGGTTCGCCGGCCAGAGAGTCTTCCCCAGGTAGATCACGTACGCCACCGCGGCGTTGGCAAGGCGGTCGGTGAAATCAAAACGCGCACCGAACGTCATCGCCCCGCACTGCTTCTGGACCACGTACGTCACGACGCAGAAGACCGCCACGAGGATGAAGAGCGGGAGCTTCTCGAGCACGAGGCGTCCCGCCGTGCCGGACGAACAGCGCGCCGTAGGGGCGGCCCCGCGTGGCCGCCCGTCGTGTCCGGCGATAACGGCAGGGCACCCACA
>PMZT01000130.1 GCA_003170085.1 Planctomycetia bacterium
TGAGAAGTTCAAGGAGATCAACGGCGCCTACGAGGTGCTTTCGGACCCCAAGAAACGCAAGGCCTATGACCAGTTCGGGCCTGAAGGTCTCCGGGCCGGCCCGCAGGCGGGGGCCGGGGCGGGCGGGCCGGGCGGGCCGCGTTACACGTACACGTGGACGGGCGGCGAGGGCGCCCCGGGCGGCGATGTCGATTCCGAGGCGTTTGGCGGCCGCGCCGGCGAGGCGGGCAGCCTCTTCGAGGAGCTTTTCAGCCATTTGGGCGGCCGGCGCGGGCGACGCGGTCGCCCGGGCGGCTTCGCGATGCCGGGCCAGGACATCGAGGCCGAGCTGACGCTGGCGTTCGAGCAGGCCGTTCGCGGCGGGCAGACCGACATCTCCCTTCAGCGCCCGGCCGCCGACGGCACCGTGCGGCCCGAGCGCCTGAGCGTCCGCATTCCGCCGGGCGTTGAGGACGGCCAACGGATGCGTCTGCGCGGGCAGGGCGGGCCGGGCGGCGGCGGCGGACCGGCGGGNNCGAGGGCCGCGACATCTCCATCGACCTGCCGCTGACGATCTCCGAGGCGGCGCTCGGCGCGACCGTCGAGGTGCCGACGATCCACGGCCGAACGTCGGTCCACGTGCCGCCCGGCGCGGCCGGCGGGGCGAAACTGCGACTGCGCGGGCAGGGCATCGCCAACCCGCGCGGCGGCCCGCCCGGCGACCAGTACTGCGTTATTCGCATCGTGCCGCCGAAGAAGCCGAGCGACGCCGAGCGGCAGTTGTTTGAGCAGCTCCGCGGCCTTGAGACCGAGAATCCCCGGGCGGACACCGAATGGTTCCATGAGGGTCATTGAGCCATGAGCCAGAACGAACCTGAAATCTATTCCCTCGAGCAGGCGGGGCAGGCCCTGGGCGTGTCGGTGGCCGACATCGAGTCCTACGTGGCCGAGGGTCTTGTGGAGCCGCGGCGCGACGCCGCCGGCGCCGCTCTCTTCACGCGCGCCGAGATGCGGCGGCTGTGGAGCATCGTCACGTTGCATCGCGACCTGGACCTCAACCTGCCCGGCGTGGCGGCGGTACTCAGGCTGCGCGAACAGTTCGAGCAGGTCCGCCGCGACCTCAATACCCTGGCCGAGATTATGGAACGCGAACTCGGGGCCGATTGCTGGGACCGGCTGTGGCCGCAGGATCGGCCGCGGCCGAGCGCCACGGCCTCGGTCGAAGAGGGCGGGCCGCCCGACGAGCCGCGTAAGGCCCCGCCGCCAGACGATCCGCCCACACGGGAGCGGGATCCGGGAGACCCCCCATGATCGGCCTCGAAGCAGCGGCCCGCGAAGCACGCGCCGAGGGGTGGACCCTCTGGATCCTCGTGGTGGCCGGCGTGTCGCTCACGTTCCTCTTGCTGGCGATGGTGCGGCGGCGACTGCTTCGGCCGATGCCGCACAACCCGACCGACACGACCGACGCGTGGGCCGAGGCCGGGCGGCGCCTGCCCCTTCCGCCGGCGGAAGACAAGGGACCCGAGGCGCCCGACGACAAGGAGTCCTCATGAGGCCGCCCGCGGGAGAGCCCCCGATCGGCCCCGACCCGGCGCGTCCGGTCCCGCGTCCGACGCTGGGCCGGCGCCAGCGGATTCTGAAGTCCGGCGAGTTTAAGGCGGCTTACGCGGGGCGCGCCCGGGCGGGCGACGGCCGGCTGGTCGTCTATGCGCGGCCGAACGGGCTGGCAGAGACGCGGCTGGGCCTCTCGGTGGGCAAGCGTTGCGGCGGGTCGGTCCAACGGAACCGCATCAAGCGGCTCCTGCGCGAGGCGTTTCGGCGTTTGCGGGCCGCGCTGGCGGGCGGATACGACGTGGTCGTGGTGACGCTGGGGCACGATTACACGTTGGAGGAGGTCGAGCGGCGCCTGCGGGCGCTCGTGCCCGAGGCCATCCGTCGCAGCGCCAAGGCCGGCCGCGCGCCGGGTGCCGGGGGAAGGGCGGAGGCGTGATCGCGCTACTCGGGCGAGTTTGCGGCGCCGTCAGCCGGGGGATGGTGGCCCTTATCGTTCTCGTGATTCGCGGATACCAGGTGTTCCTCGGCCCCGTGCTGGGCCGGCACTGCCGCTATGAGCCCTCGTGCAGCCGCTACGCGGCGGAGGCGCTGGAGGTTCACGGCGTGGTGCGCGGGCTGGCGCTGGCGGTGTGGCGGATCTTGCGGTGCAACCCGTGGTCGGGGAGCGGATACGACCCGGTGCCGCCGCGGCGGACGAGGGCGTGAGGGCGGGCAGAGGAAATCTCAGATTTCAGATTTCAGATCTCAGATCTCAAATTTTAGATCTCACATCTCAAATTTCAGATGGCCTGTCAGCCCTTCAACGCCACTTATGACTTTGCGCGGCGGGTCTCCCGGCCCCATCGCGCACCCCTTCTCGCAGTCGTTCTACTTCGCAACGACCCCCGCGCGGGCCTTCAACTGGTCCAGGCGCTTGCGGATCTCGTCGGCCTGCGGCGAATCGGGGTACTTCTCCATGAGCTCGATGGCCAGGGCGTACGCCTCGCGGTGGCGCCCGGTCTGCACGTGCTCGGCGATGCGGGTCTCCCACTCCTTGCGCTCGGCGATGGCGGAGTTGCGGCGGAGTTCTTCCATCTGGTCGCGCAGAAGCCCCGCCTCGGGGCTGTCGGGGTGATTCTCGACGAGCGTCTCGGCGGCGCGCAGGGCCTGGCGCCAGTGTTTGCGGGCCACCACGTGCTCGATTTCGCGGTACAGCCGCTGCTGTTCCTGGCGGCGGCCGGCCAGTTGCTCCAGGCGGACGGTCTCGGGCAACTGCGAGGCCTCGGGGTTTTCCGGGAACTGCTCAGCCAGGCCGCGGGCCATCTCCATGGCGCGATCCCACAACCCCAGGCCCATGTAACGGCGCACCTGCTCCGAGACACTGGCGATCTGCCCCTGCTCGTGCTGGCGGAGCGACTCGGAAAGCTGGGCCTCGAGCTCGGCGACCGCCCGGTCTTCGGGATAGCGGAGGCGGAATTCCTCGAGCCGCTCGTGGGCCTCGCGGTACTTGCCGGCCTTGATCAGGGCCTCGATCTCGCGATGGAGGGCCTGCTGGCGGTGCTTCTTGGCCAGTTGCCGCTTGGCCGCCTTCTCGGAGTCATCGAGAAGCGTGTTCTCCATGATCTCCGACAGCAGGCTGACGACCTCGGCGTGCGCCGCGCTGCCCATTTCCGAGGAGAACGAGCCGCCCTCCGGTTTCTTCTGGACAGTCTCGCGAAGCATCCGCTCAACCAGCTTGGCGCTCACGGCGGCGCTGAACGAGTACTTGGCCAGGAGCGCCATGCCGATGGCCAGCGCCCCGCCGACCAGGCCGCCGACCAAGACGATGACTTGGGCGATCCAGAAGTGGGGCGGCGTCTCCGGGGGGACCAGTAAGGCGGACGCCACGAGGTTCCCAGCACTGGCCAGCCACAGGAGCAGGCCGAGGACCCACAGAAGGGCCACCGTCCACTGAGGCCGAGGGAGTTCACTGCCGATCTGCCCGCCTCCCAAGAGTCTGGTCATGCTGCGTCTCCTTTTCCCCTGAGCGTCATCGTGTGGGTCATGCTGCCTTATGGAATCGGCCAGCGGACGGGCCGAGGTTGCGTCAGAAAAATTGCCAAAATTGTTTTGACAACGGATGTTCTTAGTTCATAATTCTCCGAAGTCGTTCTCCCATGGCCCATCCCAGCGCAAGGGCCTCGCTCATGCGTCCCTGACGTATGTGGCGGGGCCCGCTTTATTGGCTCCAAACGCCCGCTGGGAAGCGAACCCCCGTCATCCTCCGAAGTCAGACTCATTGTAACAAGGCGCGGCCGCGCACGAAACATTTTCCGGACAAGGAATGGCCGCCGAAAAAAGAAGTGTCGCGCACCAGGCTCTCAGGGCCCGATACGCGACACCCAGGGTGACCTCTCAGGAACCCCCCTACGGCTTCGATCGTGTCTTGCGTCTGGCCAGCGCCACGGCCAAGGCTCCGCCCAGCAGGGCCAGCGTTGCCGGTTCGGGCACCGGGGGCGGATTCGGATTAACCGGCGTGGGGGGTGTGGGNNGCTGCCGCTGCCGCTGCCGCCGCCGCCGCCCGCGCCGCCAAAGCCATACTCCCCGCCTCCGCCTACGCCGACGAGCGAATCCACCGTCAATCCCTGCGGATGGTTGTACGGACGCTCGCGCGGCGCCCAGTCGACCGGAAGCTCCGTTGTCCCCACGAGTGCGACCGTGGTATTTCCCGTTTCCCGCCCGCGTGCCGCCACCACCGATATGCTCAGGCCCATCTGCGAGAGGAAGGTCGGCAACACGCCCAGATCGAGGCCCACCGACAGGGCGGTTTCGGGCTCATCCGCCGGGCGCGGCGCGGGGCGATAGCCGAATCGGTTCGTCGACGACCCGAGGTCGGCCGAATCGACCCGTGTGCGATGGTCGATGTCCAGGTAGGCATGCGGCACAACGCCGGGGCCCTCGAAGTCGCTCGCCGGATGGGTTCCCGGCACTTCCATCGCCATCATCATCTGTACGGTGACATGCGGCCGGATATAACTGATCGAGGTTTCGCTGGCCTCGGTCCAATTGGAGATGCCGCCCACCGGCCGGCCGGTCATGATACGGCCGAACCCGCCCGGGCTGAGGCCCATCAGGGCCATGCTGCCCAAGGGGACCGACCGTTCATCGGTCGACGAATCGGCCAGGCCCTTCACCTCCGGGTACGCGTACGTAGCCAGATTGATCGGAGCCTGCCAATCGGCAAGCTCGGGCGTCGGGTGCGGCGCACGCAGGAGAACGCGATGCTGCGTTTGCGGCAGGGCCGAGAGGTCGGCCGCCTCGGCTGCCGTCGACGAACTGATCGCGGTCGGCTTGCCGTGCTTGACCTCGATCTGCGGCAACGGCCCGAGATAGGACGCAAAGGCGTCTATCTCGTCGCTGGTCGGCGTAGCGCTCAAGTGGAAGACGGTTGGCTCGGGGAACTGCGTTGGAGCCTGCGTCGTTGCCAGGGCACTCGTCGCAAGTGCCGCCAAGCACAGAGCCGCTACAGTCCAAGGCTGTAGTCCAAGCGCACGTACTCTCATTCGCCTACTCCCGCAGGGGCATGCGTGCTTGCGCACCACCATCGCTTGCGGTCTTTTCAGCGCGTACTTAGACCGCGAGTAACCTCTTACGACTCTCTGCAATTAAACCACTCCCCGGGTGCATCGGCAGGAGGGTGGAACCTCCTACTGGGGGGTAGTATACACCGAATGCGATGAAATGCAAATGAGAAGGGAAAAAACGGGAAACGGGGATCGCGACGCGGGCCACGATGGTCTGGCCCCGTCTTGACCCCGCCCCGTGTGGGCAGGTTACTTCATCCGTTGCGGAGGGTTCCAATCCGAGCCCCATGCCCTCGGCGCGAGGCCCGAACCTGGACGACCGCTTGTCTTCGCGCGGCCAGACAGAGTGCCGCACAAAGGCCCGGACTTACCCTGCCGGGGTCGGCCGGGGACAGGACAAGGCGTACGCCCCTGCACACGCCGCAGTCCCAGCCCCCGGCACGTGGCGGCCTCCGCCGCCCCCGACAGGTGCGCTGAAAACCACAAAGAGTCGTTCTTTGCGTGGCGGCGGTCGAAAGGGGGGGATGACCGCCGCACTACTGGTTCATGTCTGCCGGACGCCGATCGCCCGGCCCGTATGCAAGACTAGTCATGGCAAGGGGGATGTCAAATCGGCCGGGCGGGTCGAACGGAATCGCGGCGTAAGTCTTGTGACTACAAGGAGTTGCGGAGGTGTAATAATTTTTGTCCGCCGGGGCGCTCTGCGTAACACATCCGCAAAACGCCGAAAAAACTTACGCGCAGAGTATGCGGACAAGTGGGAACCGAACGGCCAAGGACTCAGTCGCGCAGCTCAACGTGCCAGTACGCGGCGTCGAGGAACTGTTTCCACGAGCGGTACTTCTCGTTGACGGCGTGCAGCGAGATCACGGGGCTGAAGCGCGGCTGGACCGGCTCGCGGATGAGGCGCATCCCGGCCTCGACGGGCGTGCGGCCGCCTTTGCGGACGTTGCACTTCATGCACGCGCAGACGACGTTGGGCCAGACGGTCCGGCCGCCACGGCTGCGCGGAAGGACGTGGTCGATCGAGAGTTCCGGCGTCCGGAACCTCTTGCCGCAGTACTGGCATCGGTTGCTGTCGCGGGCGAACAGGTTGCGGCGGTTCAGGCGGACCCGCGTCTTCGGCAGGCGATCGTAGCTCAGGAGGCGGATGACGCGCGGCACGGCGATCTCGAACCGCACCGTGTGTACCCAGTCGTGCTTGGCGGGCTCGAACTGACGGCGATACGCCGAGACCTCGGTCCACGACGTGAAGTCGTACGTGGCGAACGACTCGTCCTCGACCGAGACCACCTCCGCGGTCTGCTTCCACAGGAGGACGAACGCGTGCCTGGCCCGGACGACCCGCACGGCCATGAACAGACGGTTCAGGACCAGCACGCTGGCATCCAGCGCGCTGGCGGAATGGGGCACCAGCGGCAACGCCGTACTCATACGTCTCGACCTTTCCGACGAAAAACGCGTCGGAGAAATCTTAACGCACGGCCTGCCGCGCGTCTAGTGCTAATTGCACGCCTTGCACGCCTCACGGCAACTTAACGGCGGGCGGAGCGTCACGGCAGGATCGCCAGCGGATCGCTCGTGAACTTACGGATGGTCCTCGCGTCGATGCGCTCGATGCCCGGCCGGTCGGCGGCCGCGTCGCAGTAATCGCTGCGGTTGTACTCGAGGAAGATCTCCATCGGCTTGCTGGGGATGAGCGGCTTGGCCTTGCCCACGAGGCCGATCGCGCGGCAGGCGGCCTCGCGGATCCGGTTCCGCGCCTCCTTCACGTCGACCAGTTCCGCCCGGTTGCGGCCGATGCCGCGCTTGACCGCTGCCGTCTCGACCGGATTGAAGAACTGGCGGGCCTCTGTGCACGCGGCCTCGTCGCCGCTGACCATGAGCATCGGCACGTTCCAGTTGCCCGCCACGATCGCCCACTGCGCCAACTCTCCCATCTTCCGACTGTTCACGCGGTAGTCGTGCCACGCCAGCGACGATTGCGTGTGGTCCAGAAAGGCGTTCATCGTGCCGGCCATGGCGTGGGCGCCGATGAAGAACGTGCCCTGGTAGGAGTCGTCGAGAATGCCCCACCATTTCTTGCTGGGGCGGGGGTCGAACTCGGCCCGCTTGTCGAGCAGTTCGAGGATGAAGTTGCCGCCGCCGCCGTGGCCGTCGAGGATCGTGACGTGCGTGGCCCCGCCGGCGAAGGCCCCGTCGATGGCGGCGTTGACGTCGGCCATCAGGAGCTCGCAGCACTCGCGGTAGCGCTTGCCGGTGCGATCGATCATGTCCATCGAGTCGATGCCGGCGATGCCCTCCATGTCGGTGTGGATGTAGATCTTCAGGGCCGGTTTGCCCTCGGGTTTCGCGGCGGGGGTGGCGACGGCAGGTTCCGCCGACGCCTTGCACAGTGCGAGCAGGCCCGCAACCGCCAGCACGATGAGGCCCACCAGTTGATACCGTTTCATGGTTTTCCCCTTTCGCGAGTGTTCCGTTGGCCTTCGGACGACCACGCCGGCTGCACGACCGACTCGCCGGCCCCGCCGTCGGGCAGGGCGGCGATTTTTACGATGAACTCTTGACGCGCGGCTCCTCCGCGGAGGCCGGCATGTCGGGCCGCCACGTCAGGCAATTCAGAAGGATCTGGCAGTAGTTGCGGTTCTGAAAATCCGTGATGGAGTGGCCCGGCTGGAACCGGAAGAGCCAGCCTTTGCCCGCGGGCTTCAGCCACCCGGCGGTGTCCTGGGCGGCCACCTTCCCGGTTTTCGCGTCGGGGCACTGGAAACCGAGGAGAACGGTCTTTTCGCTGCCGTCGGTCGACAGCATGTTCATGAACGCCTCGGTCTCGGGCAGGTCCAGGGCAGGGCGTTTCACGGGGCCGGGCGTCGTCTCGGAAGCGTACTCGACCATGCGGTCGTACGTGACGCCGTGCGTGGTGATGTAATGGTGGGGCGCAAGGCAGACGACCGTGAGCGTGATCGGCTCGATGACCCGCCACGGGGTCGTTGGGTCGTTGCGCGGCGGAATGCGACAGCCCGCGATGCGCATGAGGTCCGGGTTCTTCGCGCGGGCCGAGGCCAGGCCGTGATGCAGCAGCACGAGCCGTCCGCCGCCGGTCGCGTACTCGACAATCGCCTTCTCGACCTTCGCGTCCATCGGGCCGTGGATGTACTCGAAGACGGCGAAAAACGGGGCAAGGTCGGCCGGCATGGCCTTGGGCTCGACGAGTTGGACGTCGTACTTGCCCTCGGTCCGCAGGAACTCGGCCAGCGGCTGAAGCTGCTTCTGTTCGTCGGCGATGAAGAGCACCTTCGCCGGGTCCGCGGGCTTTGCGGCGGGCGCCGGCGGCGCAGCCTCGGCCAGGCACAGGCTGCCGGCCAGAGCGATGGCGGCCAGCGCGACGGCGGCGAGCACGATCAGCGGCTGAGACATGGGTGATCTCCTTGATGCCAACAGTTCCGGGGGCAACCTTCGGCGGCGGCCTGCCCGGCTCTCAGGGCAGCCACGGACCGATAGCGGACCATTCTAACGCATCGGCGGCGCAAGCGGAAGATGGCGGCGGATTGTCGCTGGTGGATTGTATTGTCCGGCGGCGGCGGATGATCGCTGGTGGATTGTAATGTCCGGCTGGCGGTGGAGGGTGGCGGTGGATACGCAAGGGGGGGTGACCCATAAAACGCAGCGACCGCGGCGGGTAGGCCGCGGTCGCAAAATGAGTCCTGCGGCCGCCGGGTGAGGCGATCGCGACAGATAGTTTACCCATTCCCGCCGGTTTGTCAAATGGCTACTGGCCTGCAAATCGGTACTGGGCGGCTCCGGAAACTCTCAAATCTGAACTCTCAAATTTCAGATTCTCAGTTTTGAGGTCTCAAATCCGAGATCTCAAATTTCAGATTCTCAGATTTCATCTTTGCTTCTCTCAAATTTGAAATCCTCAAATCTCAGATTCTCAGATTTTTTTCCGTCCTCCCTCGAAAAATTAATATGGAATCCTGAAA
>PMZT01000108.1 GCA_003170085.1 Planctomycetia bacterium
GCCATGGAGATCCTTCAGAACTCGTACGCCGTGGCCAACCAGATTCGCCTTCAGAAGGTCGAGCAGCTTTACTCGGTCATGCAGACGCAGACGAAGGACGTGCCGGCCGAGCGCATGGTCACGCTCGAACGGTCGCTGGCCGAACTCGTGCGGCAAGGCGTCGTGGCGCAGCAGGAGGCCGAGCGATGGGCGAATCACCCAAGCACGTTTATTGATGAGATGAAGCGGTTCGCGCCGAACGCGGCCGACGGCGGCTCGGGCGCGGGGCGGTATTAAGCCGGCGGGTGCCATGCTTTCGCGNNTTCGCGCCGTTGCGAAAGCATGGGCGTTCGAGGCCTGAGAGCATGCTTTCGCACGCGAAAGCATGGCACCCAGAATGTCCTGCCACCCATCCTTCAGAGGCCCGCCTTGGCGTCGATCAGCGCGCCGATCCGCTCGGGCGAAAGCTCGGTGAGCGCATCGACGACGAGCGCCGCGTGGCCGGTCAACTGCTCGCGCGGGAAGGTGCCCGTGATGCCGATCGGCGTCATCCCCGCCCGGCGCGCCGCCTCGAGGCCCGCCAGCGAATCCTCGATAACAGCACACCGGCGCGGCGCGATCCCCATCTTCTCGGCGGCCTTCAGGAAGACCTCGGGATGGGGTTTGCCCTGGCTGACCTCGCGGCCGTTGACGATCGCGTCGAAGAGGTGGCCGCGCTTCAGGCCGTGCATCGCCACGTCGACGTTCTCGGGCGGCCCGCTCGAGCCGATGGCGATGCCGAAACCGGCCGCCTTGAGCGCGTCGAGCAGCTCTTCCGCCCCGTCCATCGCCGGAAACTGCTCGGTCACGATGCGGCGGTACTCCACCTCTTTCCACGCGCCCCAGGTATCGACCTCGGCGGCCGGGATGTCGGGCCACAGGGCGTCGAAGATCTCCTTGTTGCGCCGGCCGAACGTGGGGATGAACTGCGCCTCGGTGATCGGCCGGCCGAACTTGCGGCCAAGGCGCATCCATGCCTCCATGTGAGCGTGGTAACTGTCGATCAAAACGCCGTCCATGTCGAAAATGACCGCCCTCGGTTCCATCGCGTCTCCTTTTCCAAAGGGGCGGAATAATAGCACGTTCGCGGGCGGGCGGCAAGGGGGCGCGGCGCCTCGGCCTGAGCTACGGATTGACCCGGCCCCCGTCCGCCGGTACATTAATATGACAGCGCTACTTTCCAGGTCTCGCGCGGCGGGTGCGGAGACCCGCCGCGCAAGTGGCAATTGGGCGCTATCTTATTGAAGCGGCACCCGTTTACCAATGGAGCGTGACCCATGAAAGGTGTCATCCTGGCCGGCGGCCTTGGGACGCGGCTGTACCCGCTCACGAAGATCACGAACAAGCATCTCCTGCCCGTCTACTCGAAGCCGATGATTTACTACCCGATCGAGGCGCTCGTGAACGCGGGCATCACCGACATCATGATCATCACCGGCGGTGCGAGCGCGGGCGACTTCATCCGCCTCCTCGAAAACGGCGAGGAGTTCGGCCTCAAGCGCCTGCACTACGCCTACCAGAAGGGCGAAGGCGGCATTGCGGCGGCGCTGGCCCTGGCCCGCAGTTTCGTCGATCACGACAAGGTGTGCGTCGTCCTCGGCGACAACATCCTCGAGCGGTGCATCCGCAAGGGCGTCCAGGCCTTCGAGAAGCAGGCCGGCGGCGCCAAGGTCTTCCTGAAGGAGGTGCCGAACCCGCAGTCGTACGGCATCGCCGAGATCGAAGGCGGCCGCATCGCCCAGATCGTCGAGAAACCCAAGAGCCCGAAGTCGAACCTTGCCGTCATCGGCGTCTACATGTACGGACCCGAGGTCTTCGATATCATTCCGACGCTCAAGCCCTCGGCCCGCGGCGAACTCGAAATCACCGACGTCAACAACCACTTCGTCCGCGCCGGAAGTATGACGTACGAGGTCATTCAGGGCTGGTGGGCCGACGCCGGCGAATCCATCGATTCCTGGATCGAGGCCAATCAACTCATCGCCCAGCACGGGGCCAACCATCCGGACTGAACGCAACCGGCCGGCGCCGCCACGCGCCGAATCGCGCCGCGGGAGATCGAGGGCAATGACCAGGTCGTGTTCACTTGTCGTCGCGATCCTGGCAGTGACCTCCATTGCTGCCGCCGCCGAGAAGGACTGGGGGGATCCCGCCAAAATGGACCGCGCCGCCGTCATCGAACGCACCATGACGCCCTACGCCGGCCCGTCGGTCCCCGGCGTCGATGCCTCCACGCTCACCGGCAAGGTCATGTGCGGATACCAAGGCTGGTTTGCCGCGGAGGGCGACGGCGCGGGGCGCGGCTGGTATCACTGGCATGGCCGCGACGGCTTCAAGCCGGGCAGTTGCAAGATCGACCTCTGGCCCGACGTGAGCGAGCTTGGCCCCGACGAGCGCTACGCCACGCCGTTCCGCTTAGCCGATGGCCGCGCCGCCGAGGTCTACTCGGCGTTCAACTCAAAAACGGTCCTCAGGCACTTCAAGTGGATGAAGGATTACGGTATCGACGGCGTGTTCGTGCAGCGGTTCGCCGGCGAGGTCTTCGGCGACAAGGGCCTCCGGCAGTTCAACGTGGTCCTCCAGAATTGCCGCGAGGGCGCCAACCGCTTCGGCCGCACATATGCCGTCATGTACGACCTGAGCGGCCTGGGCGCCGGCCAGATGGGCCGCGTCATGGAGGACTGGCGGCTCCTCCGCGACCGCATGCACATCACCGAGGACAAGGCCTACCAGCGCCACCAGGGCAAACCGGTCGTGACCGTATGGGGCCTCGGCTTCAGCGACAACCGCAAATACACACTGGCCGAGGGAATGGACCTCGTCAAGTTCCTCAAGGACGACCCGAAGTACGGCGGCTGCACGGTCATGCTCGGCGTGCCGACCTACTGGCGGACGCTCAAGAACGACACGCTCCCCGACCCCGCGCTGCACGAGCTGATCCTGCGGGCCGACATCGTAAGCCCGTGGACCGTGGGCCGCTACGGCACTCCCGAAGGGGCCGTCCGCTACGCCGAAACGACCCTCACCCCCGACCTGGCCTGGTGCCGCGAACACAAGCGGGACTACATGCCGGTGGTCTTCCCAGGGTTCAGTTGGCACAACATGAAACCGGACTCGAAGTCGAACGCCATTCCGCGGCTCGGCGGCGCGTTCCTCTGGGCGCAGTATGCCGCGGCGAAAAAGGCCGGCGCCACGATGGTCTACCAGGCAATGTTCGACGAGGTGGACGAAGGCACAGCAATCTTCAAATGTACAAACAACCCGCCGGTGGGCGAGTCGACGTTCATCACGTTCGAGGGCCTGCCGAGCGACCACTACCTGCGCCTGGTGGGCATGGCAGGGCGCATGATCCGCGGCGAGATTCCCTACTCCGAGAAGATGCCGAACCTGCCTGCGAAGTGAGCGGCCCGCCAATGTTGGGTGGCCGTGCTTCCTCCGTTGGGTGGCATGCCCACGCCGTCCTTTGCGTGGGCATGTGAGCGGGCATCGGGCACAACATGCCCAGGCAACAGCCGGCCTGGGCATGCCACCCTGCTATGGACACATGGCAAATCCGCCGGCGCCTTCTCGTCTCCCCTGAAGAATCGGATGAGTACATCGGTGTCAAAGAGCATGGCCGCGCCCCCGGCGAAGGCGACGGACGTACCCCATAACATCCTTCAGGTCGTCGCGGCCTTTCCACAAGCCAAACGCGGGATGTTCCCGGCTCAATCCGGGCTGGCCGGGCCGGGCCGCCGCGGGATAGAGAACCCCCTTTTCCTTTCCCCGATAAAGGATGGTGACCGGTTCTTTGCGGTCCAAGGCTCTCAGGACACCGCTCATGCGCCGCCGCAGGTCAAGGATAGATACTCTCATAACCGCCCTACGTTTTAAGTACACACTCCAAGTGTACATTTGCCGCCCGGACCCGTCAACAAGAACCCGCTGCAGATCCGCCGCGCCAAGTGACGCTGTAGTACTAACCCGGTTCCGACGCCTCACATCCACCAGCTCATGGCTGCCACGATCCCCGTCTCCACCAGCGCCGCCACGAGGAGCACGACCGCCGCCAGCGGAATCACGCGGTAGAGTTCCGACAGGCCCGCCGAGTAGCCGGCCTTGCGGCTCCTCTCTCCGACCGCGCCCGGCCACAGCACGCCCGCCAGCACCCGCCACCCTCCCAGGGCCATGAGGGCGTACGCCTGCCCCTCCAGGACCGTCACGACGGCCCGCAGCGGCAGGCGGTCGAGGAGCGTGAGCGTCGAGGGCGCGAGCGCCACGCCCCAGATCACGTTGTGCACCGCCGCTGTCACCAGCCCGAGGCCCGGCACAAGCCCGGGCAGGCCGATCACCAGGAGCGCCCGCAACAGCACATTGCCCAGGAGGGCGTTCAGAAGGAAATCGCCGAGCTGCGCGGTTCCCAGCTCCGCCGACTCCAGGCCCACGCGCGCCAGCGGCCCTGCCCCGTTTTCGCGCAGCAGGTCGCCGAGCGGCTCCGGCCCGCCCCACGCGCCGCCGACCACGAGGGCCGCCGTCAGAAGCGCAAGGACCCTGGCGTACTCCGCCCGATGGCCGTTGACGAGCCGCGCCCCGGCCAGCACGCGGTCAACGATGTCGTGATGCGTTCCGCCGCGCCGCCCCAGGGCCGCCACGCCGCACGCCGCCAGGAGCGATCCGCCCGCCAGCATGAGCGCGAGGGCCGCCGCCCCCATCCACCGCGCCGCCGACCCGTACCCCAGGGCCAGGTCGATGGGCCGGACCGTGATGCGGCGGGATTTCCAGAGCGGCTCCGCCAGACGCATGACCTCTTCCAGCACTCCGGGCCTGCCGAACGTGACCACCAGCATGTTGGGCGCCGGCGACTTCGGCTCGAGGCCCACGCGCGAGGCGGCGCTGCGGCGAACAAGGATCATGTCGCCCAGGCACCGCACGGAGTCCGGCAGCCGCGCCGCGGGCACGTCGGCGGCGCCCTTCGGGAACCGCTTGTCCGCAAAGACCACGGAGAGCGGCGCGTCGGTCGCGGCCAGCAGCGGCGCCATGCGGTCGCCCTTGACAATGAGTGGGGCGAGGAGGCGGTCGGCGTCGGCATCATCGACCACGCAGAGAATGATCGAACGAGGCATGGCCAGCGACCCCGGCGGCAACCACTGCACGGCCAGCATCACGCCGAGGGGCAGCGTGGCCGTCGGGCCCGACGGCTCGATCGCCTTGGCGACCGCCGCCGTATCTTCGGGCGAGAGCGCCGTAAAGACCGCCTTGAGATCGAGCGGACCGCCGGGTTCACGCGGCACGGTCGCGTCACGCGGGGCCTTCGCATCGACCGGGGCGGCCGCATCATGCGGCGCGGCCGCGTCACGCGGGGTTGTCGCATCCTGCGCGCCTTTTGCATCGATAGATGCTGCCGCGTCGTGCGGGGCGGTCGCGGGTTTCTCGGCGGCAGGAGGCGGAGGCTCTTCGGCCGCCGACGCCGTCGATTCGACCTTGCCCTCGGCCGGCGGCGATTGGGGGGCGGGCGGAATGAAGAACTGGATGCCGTACTCCAGCGGCGCAACGGGCATGCGGCGGGCATCGCGAGACCCCACGACGGCCAGCCCGAGGCCGGCCGCCGCCAGGAGAATGCCTACACCCAGGGCGGTACGCATGGCGAACCCTTAACAATACAGCGCAACTTTGCGCGGCGGGTCTCCGCACCCGCCGCGCAGAATCGCGGTTACGTTTGGCCGAAGAAACTTCGAGCCGCGAGCTTCGAGCCACGAGCCCACTACCGGGTGCTCGCAGTTCGCCGCTCGCGGCTCGTTATCGTGCGCCCCATCTGAGGATGCACGGCCACGCAAGGCCTTCCTTAAGAATGCAGACCCGGTTGGGACCCTGCCTCACATGTTCGTAGCACTTTCCAACTGCTTGACCCGGTCCCGAAGCATATTCAGAATCTTATCTGCGCCGGCGATGGCGCCGCGAACCCTCATTGCCTCCTCAAGATCGACGATTCCTTCGCTCCGCACTGCCTCGGCCTTTTTGCACTCGGCCGCCGCCCGCTTGTATTCTTCCAGCGCCTCTTGGGACTGGCCCAAGAGAAGCAGGCCAAAACCCAGGTTGAAACGAGCGAAACGCACCTGAGGCCCAACCTGAAGCGCGGCCCGCGAATCCTTCACCATGGCATCAACGGCCCCCGACTGATACGCTGCCCATCCCCGATTCGCCAAGGCACTCGCCTTCTGCTCGGCCGGGGCCTCCGGGTCGTCGATGACCGTCGTGTAGTCGGCAATTTCCTTTTCGGTCTCGCCATTCTTGCCGTACGCTACGCCACGGTTAACGCGGGCCTGGGCCTTCTG